>JAIRVD010000084.1 GCA_031254075.1 Clostridiales bacterium | reverse complement strand
GGCGGGTTTTCGTGGGCATAGCAAAACGAAAAAACGCCGTTCGGGAATTGAAAATTCAATACCGCGAACGGCGTGCTTATTTGCATAGCTGCGCACCGCTGTTTTCCTGACAATTATCTTCTTCGTTGATGAAATGACCACTCTGAATTTTTCACACGGAATACCTTTTCGTTTTCTTTTTGTTTCATTTGACATGACGGTGATGTAAGGTATACAATTTTTTAATTCTAAAATTTCTAAAATTAAGGAAGTGCGTGCATGATTTTTGAAAAGCTGAATGAATACGAACACGAGCAAGTGATGTTTGTGCAAGATAAGAGTGTTGGGCTGCGAGCGATAATTGCGGTTCATAATACGGTGCGCGGTCCCGCGTTGGGGGGCACGCGTTTTTTTGATTACGCGTCGGAAGAGGACGCGCTTTTTGATGTGCTGCGTTTATCACGCGGAATGACTTTGAAAAACGCGGCGGCGGGGCTGAATCTCGGCGGCGGCAAAGCGGTAATAATCGGCGACTCCAAGAAGTTGAAATCGCGGGAATTTTTAAATTCGTACGGAAGATTTATTGATTCGCTCGGCGGAAAAT
Organism: Clostridiales bacterium; assembly: GCA_031254075.1. GTDB lineage: Bacteria > Bacillota > Clostridia > Lachnospirales > WQUN01 > WQVC01. The sequence goes on along the minus strand of JAIRVD010000084.1, from coordinate 3,672 downwards.
ATTATACGGCGGAGGATGTAAATATTTCTTCGCAGGATGTTGCGCACATGAACGAAACGACGAAATACGTTGTCGGAACGCCGGAAGTAAGCGGCGACCCCGGTCCGTTTACGGCGCGCGGCGTTTACATGGGAATGAAGGCGGGCGCGAAGGAAAAATTCGGCACGGATTCTTTGGCGGGGAAAACAATTGCGATTCAGGGAATAGGGAGTGTCGGCGGGCGGCTTTGTAAATATTTGGCGGAAGAAGGCGCGAAGCTGATTATATCCGATGTAAATTCCGCGGCTTTGCAAAAGGTTGAAAACGCAACCGTTGTTTCGCCGGAAGAAATTGTCTTTTCGGAATGCGATATTTTCGCTCCGTGCGCAATGGGCGCGGTACTTAATGTAAACAATGTCGGCAATTTGAAATGCAAATTAATCGCGGGCGCGGCAAACAATGTTCTGCTCGACATCGAAACAGGGGACAAGCTTACGCAAATGGGAATTCTGTATCTGCCCGACTACATTGTAAACGCGGGCGGTGTAATAAACTGCGGAATGGAAGTTTCCGCAGGTCACTATGACGTAAACGCGGTTAACGCAAAAGTGGATGAAATTTATCAGACAACGCAAAAAATTATTTCGCTTGCAAAGGAAAAAAACATCGGCACGCATCGCGCGGCGGATGAATATGCATATGCACAAATAAATTGAAAATAGTTTGCAGCAAATCCGTTTCCGGCGGTGCGTATATTATGGCTGTTGTTGTGTCGCTGGCAGTGATTGGGATTGTGCTTGCAGTGCTGACGATTTCGGCGGGAAGCAGAAATGTTACCGCGCGTTATAAAAATTTTTCAGGCCTGTACGACCTCGCTGTTACGGGGAACGAACAGGTTTTTTATTTACTTGAAAGCGCGTTTCTTCTTCACCGTGAAGACGCACATGATATTGAGGAAATTATAATCGAATTAAATTTGATACTTGAAAACAATTTTACATATGCATGGGGACTTTCTGTTGATTTTGCCGGCGAGTTAACCGATACGTATTCGGCGGTAACATATGTGCGCAAAAAAGCGGACAACACAAGCCGTTGCGTTCATGGCAGAACCGATATTGAATATTATATAGAAACGCAAATCAACAAATCGGTTTCAGGCGTGTCGTCAATATCTGCCATCGTGTGTTCTGCGGTAGTCCTTGACTTTGACGCAATTAAAATGGTAGAATTGCACAGAATTGCAGATTGAATCAATAATAGGGTGAATTATGTCTTATTTTGCACCGGATTATTATTATGACTCGGTTTTTATGATTCCGTACGACGAGTTGTGGAAGATGAAAATTCGCGGTCTTATTTTTGATATAGATAATACGCTGACGCGCTTTGATGAAAAGCAGCCGTCGGCGAAAATTGTCGCACTGATGAAAAAGCTTGAGCGAATGGGGTTTCGCATTTGCCTTGTTACGAACAATACGAATAAACGGCTCGGGATTTTTAACAAGAATTTGTCATTGCCCGGCATTGCCAATGCAATAAAACCGCTTACGCGCGGGCTTCGTTCCGCGATGAGCAAAATGGGAACAAAACCCGCACATACCGTAATTATAGGCGACCAAGTTCTCTCCGACATTTGGGCGGGGAAGAATGCGCAAGTTACGACGATTCTCGTAAAGCCGATTTCCGAAAAGGACTTCTTTTTGGTTCGCGCGAAAAGAGTAATTGAGCGTATGATACTCAGGAAGTTTTTTCATGAACATAAAATTAAACAAGGGCATCACGCTACTTGAGCTAACCGTTGCAACGGCGGTTATGATTGTAGTTCTCGGCGTTGTCGTCGTCGGTTTCAGCGGCGATAACTCAGATTACCGCGCACTTGCCAACGCATCGCTTACATTGCAAGCGGATATGCGCGAGGCACAGCGTTTGGCGGTAATGGAAGGCAGGCGCATCGGCGTTATTTTTGAAATATCGCAGAATCGCTATCATTTGGTAGTTGACAATCCGCGTACTATAATCCGCACGGTTAATTTCAAGGACGGAGTTCGCTTTGCCAACCCGACAAGCTACACGGGCAACAGCGTTTATTATCTGCCGCGGGGAACCGCAACACCGGGAACGGTGGAATTAATAAACGGAAATTATTATCGAAGAATAACCACCACACTTAGTGGCGGGCAAGTAAGGCTTCACGATATTATTACATATTAGCGCAGAGTAAAAATTACTCTGCCAATAAGGGAGGCTACTTATGGAATACGGAATCAAGAATTACATGGAAGACATTATCCATGACAAAATGAATGCCGTTTTAAAATCAATGCCGGATATTTGCCAATGCGAAAAATGCAGACTGGATATGCTTGCATTTGCGTTAAACAACAGTCCGCCGAAATATGTGGTTACCGCAAAAGGAAAATTATATACAAAGGTAAGTTCGCTGGAAGGTCAATTCAACGTTGACCTTGTTCGCATAATAACAGACGCAGTTACACGCGTAGGTCAAAAGCCGCGCCACAATGAGGAAGAATAGCCGGGGGTTATAAAATGAATCTTAAAAAAATGGGGAAAATATTGAAAATCGGCATTCCCGTATTTATTGCGGTAGTGGTGATTTTATTTGCGTTGCTTGCGGCTCAGATGATGCGCGTTACAACCGTTCGCGAACAGGGAATTGAGCTTGTCAAACTCGGCAACACGTTAATTCGTAATAATGAATCGGCAATCAGCTTGATTCGAATGTATGTCTTAAATCAAGACGCGAGTGTCTTTCGGCAATACGAAGCCATTGTAAATGACCCCGCGAATCTCGACGGAATTTTAGACAGAATGAAAGAAATCGGCCGTCTTACCGCTTCGGAAGAGCGTCTTGTCGAACAGCTCTATGATATTCTCGACGACTTGCTTGTAATTGAAGACCAAGCGCTTGCTGCGTTTTATTCCGGCGATGTTGAAACGGCAATTTCATTATTGTACGGCGGCGAGTATATGACATTGGACCGCAATCTTGTTGCGCATACAACCAATATGATGAACAGCATTACAGAACGCATCAACAGCCGCGCGGCGACAATGACATTGCAAGGGGCAACGGGGCTCGCGCTGATTGTTGTTTTTTTCGTAATTGCAATGATTCTGCTTCGGAATGTTAATGTAAAATTTACAAATACGGCACATTGGTATGAAGATATTTTAGACCATATTCCGTTGCCGCTTTCCATTACCGACATTGACAGAAATATTACATTCATTAATAAGCCCGTGACAGATATGCTCGGTATTCGGCGCGAAGACGCAATCGGGCGACCGTGCGCGCAGGTTTGGGGCGCGGGTATCTGCAATACCTCGAATTGCGGAATCGAATGTATGAACCGAGGTCAAATGTCTACGGCGTTTAACCAAGGCGGCTTTGATTTCAAGGTTGACACCGCGTATCTCACCGACGTTAACGGCAGAAATGTCGGACACATTGAAGTCGTTTCGAATTTAACCGATATAATTAAAATTCATAAAGAGCATGAGGAAAAGGTTCACTGGTATGAGGATATTTTGAATAATATTCCGTTCCCGGTATCTGTCACCGATATGAACAGAAATTGCACCTTCATCAACAAACCCGTTGAAGATATGCTTGGTGTCAGGTTCGAAGAAGTCAAAGGGCGTCAATGTGCCGATATATGGAAAGCGGGT
>JAIRVD010000034.1 GCA_031254075.1 Clostridiales bacterium | reverse complement strand
CGCGAAACACTTTCTCACGCAGATGCTTTTATGAGCGTTTTACAAAACGAACATACCTTCGTGCATATAAGTCAAGAAATCGGCGATTGGCAAACGCGCGAATGGGAACCCATGTTTTTGAATGATTGGCTTAACGCATACAGCTTAGAAGAAATTGAAGTTTATGCAGACCGATTTGCCATTGTAGACATAGACGGCGACGGCATTACGGAAATAATTTTAGAAATCGCGCCGACAAGTCAAAAATTAATTTTGCGAAGCAATTACTACGGTTGGATTTCGGCAAATTCGTTTTACAATCGCGCAATGCTACATCTAAAAGTTGACGGCACATTTTTATCATCCGGCGGCGCAAGCAGCGGCGCGGTTGGGCGGTTGTGCTATAGTGGAGCAGAAGCGGAACCGGAAATACTTTTCGCGTGGGGCATCTTAGAAGGCGAAACGTATTATGAATTTAATCTGCAAGGTGAAGAAGCAGAAATCGCTTTGCAAGAATTTTTTGAAAAAGAAGATGTCGAATGGTTTCCGTTTGCGGATATAAGCGCGGATATGATTTTTTAGCAGGGGGCATTTTGCATGAATAAAAAATTTATATGTGTTTTTATAATTATTCTGTTTTCCGCTTGCGGCGAGAAAAAAGAAACAGTTGAATCGTTTAATGCGCTTGAAACAGAAACAAATTACACACAAGTACATGATGAATCCGTAATGTTTTTCGCGCCGGAAGATACTAACCTTTTCGAGGAAAATTTTATTCTTGACAATTTTGCTTTTGATTTATTCCAAGGCGACAGCAATGCTGTTTCATCGCGGGACGAAAATTCGAGTACCTCTCCCGTCGCGGAAGATGATTCTGCGCTTATCGCGGTTTTGGAATTAATCGGCGGCGACAGTTATTGGGGCGCGGAATGGGTTGACGGCGCATTTTACGACAGTCCGACAATTGACGAAAGTGTTGTTTTTCCTGTCGGGATTGTTGTAATGCCTACGATACCGGATTATTCAAACGATACCCAAATGCTGATGGGTATTTCGTTTTCGTTATTCGGCGAACCGACAATTCGGCATTTTCACGATTTCGAACGTACTTTTAGACCGCTTACAATGATTGAGCCGGAAGCGGGAGTTTTTGAACTGCGGTACGATTTTTCCCGTGATGTTACCGGAATATGCGGCAATCATTGGAAGATGCCGTGGCAGGAAGATGACGAGCGTTATTTCGAGAATCATAAAATAATTATAGATACGCGAAACCTTCCCGTTCAAACTATTCGATATTATATCGGAGAAACGGGCTATGATTTAATTCGCTTTGATGAAAACCGTGACCCGAGCCGCTACACCTTTGAAGCCGTAGACGCCGGAATAAGATTGGCGTGGCAATTACCCGCCGCGGCATTTTATTGCAGTGACGAGATGCGGCTTTACAGGTCAACCGTGCGCGGTGAACGCGGCGAACTTATTCGTGAAAAAAATTTAGAATCGTATGAGTGGTTGCGCGAACCCGCTTGGACATATGAATTCATCGACACAAACGTAAATGCCGATGAAACATATTTTTATTCACTGTGGATTACCGATTATTGGAACAGCGAAGAAAACCCCGTTTTAATCGGCGGCGAGCGGCAAATGTTTGTTGGCAATGAATATGATTGATGCGGAAACCGAAATACGCTGATGAAAGTGGGAATTGTCATGCAAAAAAAACGAATGGCGAAACTGAATTTGAACACGGCTTCACGCACTGTAAAAAAATTTTTTACCGCGCTGCTTGCGATTATTCTTATGATTTCGGCAGATTTTTCCGTCTACGCAACCACAGACAGCATTGGGTCGCATAATTTCACAATTTCCGTTGACGGCAAGGTATTCAAACCGTGGGGGTACAGCACCGATTGGGGGGTGATGTATATTACCTTAAACGACGCGGCTTACATGCTTGCGGGAACGGATTCGCAGTTTAACATTCGTGAAACGCCCGATGAAAATTGGGATTTTTGGGTTGTGCGGGGCGAAGAATATACACCCGACGGCGGCGGGTTTCAGCCGATTCCCGAGCGATGGCTTTGGTTTTCTCCGCCGTTTTTGTTCGGTGAATATAACCCCGAGATTAATTATTATTGGCCTACGCAATCGGTGTTTATCGGGGTTGACGGGGAAGATGAGCCTGAAACCTGCGTTTCCGTAAGGGTTGTTACAGACGAAAACAACCATTATTTCCGCGCAAGTGATTTGGCGCGTTTGTTTGGGTTTGAACTGCGTTATACAAACGACATTTCGGGCGAAGCGGGGGGCGAATTCGTTGAGGGTTTCGATTATATAATTTTAACGGATGTAAATACGCCTGTTGATTTACCGCCGCAAACACTTGAAGTTGCCCGCTTGCTTTCGCGCTTGTTCGGGCATTGGGTAGACAGCGAACATTTTTTAGCGGAAGAAATTAACGAAAGCGTTGTGTGGCCTGCGGAATTTTATGTTTTACATCATGGAATAAATGAAGCAAGGCAATCGGTTGCCCACGGAGTACAGGGTAATTCCGGTGATTTTTGGGCATGGACGACATATTGGTCGTATCCCGTATTCTCACAAGACCTCGGAAACGGGCTGGCAGAGCTTACAATAGGAGAAACAGCACGCCCTGCGTGGAATGCGGGGTTTGATGATAAGTGGGAATATTGGGATTGGGATACCGATAATATTTTCGAGAACTCCCAAAAGCCGCGTTTTTACAATCACCGCATTATTGTTGACACAAATCAATTGGAAATTAACGAGCTTACACTTTTTATAGGCGATAAGCCGCACACTATGTACCGCACCGAATATCATGTTGCATATGATGGAACTCCCGGGGTGCGCCACACCGCCGAACCTGCGGAAAACGGCGGAATTATTCTGCGTTATGTCTTGGGTGGGTGGGCACTTTACGGGATTATCGACCACGAGATTTTAATTTACCGCTCCGTAAAAAGCGGCGAACCCGGCGAACTTATTTTCCGCAAAACAATTGATAATCCCTACGACCGCATGTTATATGAATTTACAGACACAACGGCAAAACCGGGGCATGTTTACTATTATTCAATGCAAAGCCTACGCCCCGAAGGCGGCGCACCAAGACACTTAACAGGTTGGAACGCTCAACTGCGCGTTGATACAAGTGAAATACTCGGCGAAGCGGCACCGATTCCCCCGAAGCAAAACGTTTCGGAATCTGCTCCCCCCGTTCAAAGCGTTTCGGAATCAACTCCCCTATCTAACATTCTTGAAAATGAAATAACGGAACAACCGAAAAGCGAAAGCGAAAACCCCGAAGTTCCGCCGCGCCTTCGGTGGGCTTGGCTGCTTGCGGTTCCCGCTTGTTTTGGTGCTTGGTTAATTTACTATGTACGCCAGCCGCGATAGCAGAAAGGAGTTTCCCATGAAAATATTTTTTGTATTTCTCGTTTTTTTGTTGTTTATTTTTTCCGGCTGTAAAAATTCCCGGGGAGAAGAACTTGCGTATTCGGAATCGGAAGATTTTACTGCGCCCGAAGAAATTTCACTCGCAGAATTTCCTGAGCACGAGCCGCTCACGTTGCTTCCGCGATATATTCCCGCGCCTGTAGAGATAAGTGATTTCGGGCGAACGGCCGCAGAGGAATTTCTTCGCGATTATTGGAGTTTGTACAGTTTCGGAGAAGAATTCAATGACGTTATCAGAGATTTTTACACAGGCGAAATACTTGATGAACGTCCGCTTGTTTTGCTTAGACAGTATAGAGAAAACAATCGGAGTTGGTCTGCTTTGATTGACCGCGACGATGTTCCTATTGAAGATGCGGTTTTCGCAGCCGGTCACCGTATAGCGCATTCGTTTTCGCTGTAC
>JAIRVD010000030.1 GCA_031254075.1 Clostridiales bacterium | reverse complement strand
GTCTAGTCCCCATCGGGCGGAGGCGGAGGGGGTTCGGGTGTCGGAGGAGGCGTCGGCGGTTCGGTTGTCGGTTCGGTCGTCGGTTCGGTCGTCGGTTCGGTTGTCGGTTCAGTCGTCGGTTCGGTTGTCGGGTCGGGTGTATCGGTTGGGTCGGGTGATGCCGTTGGGTCCGGTGTTTCAGTCGGTTCGGGTGACGGCGTTGTGCCGGGTGACGGCGTAGGTGTCGGCGTCACCGTCGCAGTTGGTAACGGCCATGGTGTTTCTGCCGGCGTTGGCGTGCGTGTCGGTGTGGGAGTCGGCGTAGGTGTCGGTGTTCTCGTCGGTGAAGGTGTTGGCGACGGAGATGTTGTCGGCGACGGAGATGTTGTCGGTCTCGGTGTCGGCATTGGTGTCGGTTCCGGGGTTTCTTCCGGAACGGATGAAACTATAACGGTTCGGGTTTCTCCGTCCCAGTCCAAGTCATATCCGACGCTTTCCAATACGGCGCGCAGCGGAAGCATTGTTCTTCCGCCGATAATTTGTGCCGGAACATCAAGCGTATGGCTTACGCCGTTGGTGTGAAATACATTGCTGTCAATTGTAATTAATATTACGGCGTCGTCTCTTAATAATAACGCCTGTCGGGTTTCGTTCAGCCATTCGACCTCAAAGCCCATTTGCTCAAACACGCCGCGAACGGGAACAAGGGTTCTGCCGTCAACGATAACGGGCTCTTGGTCAGCGAAAACAACACGTTCGCCGTTAACGACAACAAGAATTGCGTTTGGCGATGTTTCCATATTATTCGCTGCGGTCGGGAAAACCGCCATCGGCGTGTCGGAGCCGAAAAATTCGTGGCGAAGCGACATTTCATCAATGGAATGTATTATCGGGATCGTTCCCATTGCGCCGTCGCCGTCCGCGCCCCAAGCCCAAACATTTCCGTCGGACGTAACCGCCATTGTTCTCAACGAGTATTCGCCGCCGCCGTCAACCGCCGCGTCGATGATTCCTTCCATAATCTGAACGGGCGAATGATGGTTTTCGGAAGTTCCGTTGCCAAGTTGCCCGTAACCGTTGCTGCCCCAGCCCCATAAGCTGTTGTCATCTGTTATCGCAAAAGTATTTGCTCCGCCTGAAATTACCTTCGTTACATTTTCCATTATTCGCACGGGAAAAAGGCGGTCAGTGGTCGTTCCGTCGCCCAACTGCCCGAATTCATTGCTGCCCCATGCCCAAAGACTTCCGTCCGCTTTAACAGCAAACGACGCAAAATCCGTTGCTGCCGCGCTCACGACATTTTCCGTTATCATAACAGGTTCAGCGCGATTCGTTGTTGTGCCGTCGCCCAATTGTCCTCGGTCATTGCTTCCCCACGCCCAAAGCGTTCCGTTCGCTTTCACCGCAAAGGAGTATTCATATCCGGCGGATACCGCAATTACGTCGTCCATAATTTGTTCCGGCGCGCCGCCTTCTGCCTTCCACAAACTGCCGTCCGTGCGTATCATCAGTACATAACCGAAATTCGCAGACATCGCAACAACATCATTCATTATAAACAAAGGGGCGGCAAACGGACTCTCGCCCGACGGCTCTGAAATAACCGTCGAGTCCAAGCTCCAAAGTGTGCCGTCTTCCCTCAGTACAAGCGTGTAATTGTAAATGTAATGCGTCGAAAAAACCGACACAACGTTTTCCATAATCATTTCGGGCTCAACGCGATGACTGCCTTCCATATAATGAACAAGTCCCCACGCCCACAAACTTCCGTCATCCCTGATAAAGAAAGTCTGATTGTAATTCCCCGCAATTATATTCCTTTGCGAATTGCGAACATTATTCGCATCGGCGGAAACATTCGCCTGCAACATCAAATTTATTCCCGCAGCTATAATCAACATTAACGAAAATACCACCGCTAAAACTTTTTTCAGCATGATAAAACCTCCTTAATATTTATGTACGTACCCGGCGCGAATTGAACGCGCGACCTTTCGCTCCGGAGGCGAACGCTCTCTCCCCTGAGCTACGGGTACTTCAAATCCACAGTTATCGTATCACTTAACCCATCCAAAAACAAGTTTTCATGTCCACTTTACCGTCGGAAAGAAATGGTACATTCTCTTCCTCAAGCAGTGCCGTGCGAATTTCGCTGTACGCGCCGCCCGTCACGGAACCGTCTGCCATTACAACACGTTGCCACGGTAAATCTTCGGGACAATTGCGCATCGCCCATCCAACCTGCCGCGCAACGCGCGGATTGCCGAGCATTCGCGCAATTTGCCCGTAAGTCGTAACTTTTCCGAGAGGAATCGCCTCAACTATTTCGTAGACTCTTTCATTGAATTTTTTCATGAATGAATCAACTCCGGTTCCGGAATACTGATAGAAGCTTTTTCATTTTCCATGTTTCGCCTTGCGGCTGACAGCATCAGTTTTATTCTGTTAAGCTGATTTACCTCGCTTGCGCCGGGGTCGTAGTCTACCGCCACGATGTTTGACGCGGGGTATTTGTTGTGCAGTGCTTTAATTATTCCTTTGCCGGTTACGTGGTTTGGCAGACAGGCAAACGGTTGAGTGCAAACAATGTTGTTTACGCCGGTGTGGATTAGTTCAATCATTTCGGCGGTCAGAAACCAGCCTTCGCCTGTGATGTTGCAGACGGAAACGATGGGAGAGGCGAGTTCGCCCATTTTTTCGATGGCGATTGGTGCGGTGAAACGCGTACTTTTTTGAAGGGCGTTGCGCATATGGCGTCGATAGAGTTCGATGAAGCGGATTGCAATTCCGCCTGCGATGCTTGTTTTTTTCTTTCCGCCGAGATAGCGATGAACAACTTTTGGATTGTAAGCATTGTATAGAACGAAATCGGTGAGGTCGGGAACGACGGCCTCGGCGTTTTCGTTTTCGAGAAGGGAAACGATATCGTTGTTTGCGGTGGGATGGTATTTTACCAAAATTTCGCCGACAACGCCGACGCGCGGCAGTTCGATATCGCGCAGCGGCATTGAGTCAAAGTCGTGAACGATTTCGTAAATTATTTGTTTAAACTCGGAACGGTTGCCGCGCCGCACGGCTTGTTGACATTTTTCGTTCCAATGTTCGTAGAGGGCATTTGCGGTGCCGCGAGCTATTTCATACGGACGCGTGCGGTATAAAACTCGCGAAAGCAAGTCGCCGTATATTAATCCCTGCGTTGTTTTATTAAGAAGTTTTGCGGTAAGCTTGAAGCCCGGGTTTTTTTCCAAGCCATACGCGCTGATTGAAACAACGGGGATATGTGAAAATCCTGCTTTCGAAAAAGCTTTTCTGATGAAACCGATATAGTTGGAAGCGCGGCACCCGCCGCCGGTTTGCGACATCAGCACAGAAACATTTTGCAAATCGTATTCGCCCGAAAACAGCGCGTTAAGCACTTGCCCGACAACAATCAGCGCGGGATAACAGGCGTCATTGTTTACATATTTCAGACCGGTATCTATGCACGCCTTGTCAATGGCGGGCATTACGGCAAGGTTATAGCCCTCGGATTGAAACGCGTGTTTCAAAATATCAAAATGAATCGGAGCCATTTGCGGGCAAATAATTGTGTGATTTTTTTGCATTTCTTCCGTGAAAACAATGCGTTCTTTGCGTGGCTTCGGTTTTGATTTTATGATATCGCGTTCGCGGCGAACGGAAAGCGCGGCAAATAAGCTTCGCACACGAATTCGCGCGGAGCCGAGATTGCTTACTTCGTCGATTTTAAGCAACGTAAAAATTTTTCCCGCGTCCTCGAGAATTTCCTGAACCTCATCGGCGGTAACGGCGTCGAGCCCACAGCCGAATGAATTTAATTGAATCATTTCGATATCGTCGCGTGTGCGCGTCCAATATGCCGTTGCATACAACCTCGAATGATATACCCACTGGTCACGAACGCCGAGCGGACGCTCGATTTTCGCCAAATGCGCAACCGCGTCCTCGCTTAAAACGGGAATGCCGTAAGATGTAATCAGTTCGGGAATTCCGTGATTGATTTCGGGGTCGATGTGATACGGACGCCCCGCTAAAACCACCGCGGTCAATCCGTTTTGTTCGATATAACGAATCGCTTCTTCGCCCATTTTTTGCACGTCTTTGCGATAACGCGCCTGTTCTTCCAACGCCTTGGCAAGCGCAGCACGTACTTCCTTCGCCGGAATTTCCGAAAACTCTTCCACCATTCGCGCTTCGAATTTTTTTTCATTATTCAAATTGAAAAACGGGTTGTGATAACGAATTTGCAATTCTTCAATTTCTTCAACATTATTTTTAATATTCTCAGGATACGACGTCACAATCGGGCAGTTGTAGCATTGGTCGGTGTTATCAATCGTTTTCTTTTCAAACGCAATGCACGGATAAAAAATATATTTTATTCCCTTTTTAATCAACGCCATAATATGCCCGTGCGCCAATTTCGCGGGATAACATTCCGACTCGCTCGGAATCGACTCGATTCCCATTTCGTATAAATCGCGCGAAGAACGCGGCGAAAGCTCTACCCGATATCCGAGCATCGTGAAAAACGTATGCCACAGCGGATAGTTTTCATACATATTCATTACGCGCGGAAGCCCCACTGTTCCGCGCCATGCCTGCGATTCGTTCAACGAAACATAATTGAAAACGCGTTCGTATTTCGCGGCGTAAAGATTCGGCAAATCGTTTTTCGCGGTTTTGCCGATTCCTTTTTCACAGCGGTTTCCGGAGATGAAGGACGAATTCGTAGAAAATCTGTTTACGGTTAAAAGGCAATTATTTTCGCAGGATTTGCAACGCGTGTGAGTGGTTTTCACTTCAAGCGACGCGAGTGTGTCGGCGTCGAGCAAAGTTGTTTGCATACGCGAACGATAACGTTCGCGTGCGAGCAGTGCCGCGCCGAACGCGCCCATCAGTCCGGCGATATCGGGGCGGATTGCTTCGCGTTCGCTGATTGTTTCGAACGCGCGAAGAACGGCTTCGTTGTAGAATGTTCCGCCTTGAACAACGATATGTTTTCCCATTTGCGCGGGGTCAGTGATTTTTATAACTTTTTGCAGCGCGTTTTTAATTACGGAGTAGGCGAGTCCTGCCGAAATATCGGCGACTGCCGCGCCTTCTTTTTGCGCTTGTTTTACGCGTGAATTCATAAAAACGGTACATCGGGAACCCAAATCAACGGGATTTTCGGCGAAAAGAGATTGCGAGGCGAAGGTTTCAATCGGCAAATCAAGCGAACGCGCGAATGTTTCGAGGAACGAACCGCAGCCCGCGGAACATGCTTCGTTTAATAAAACGGTGTCTATTACGCCGTTTTTTATGCGCATACATTTCATGTCCTGACCGCCGATGTCCAAAATAAAATCAACGGCAGGGTCGAAAAAAGCGGCGGCGCGATAATGCGCAACCGTTTCGATTTCGCCCATGTCCGCGCCGAGCGCGGCTTGCATCAAGCCCTCGCCGTAACCAGTTACGCATGAATATTTTATTTTTGCGGCGGCGGGAAGCTTTTCGTAAATTTCCGTTAATGCCTTTCGCGCGACGTTGAGCGGACTGCCCTCATTACTTTCGTAAAATGTATGCAGAACTTCGCCTGATGCGCCGATTAAAACAGCTTTCGTTGTGGTCGAACCCGCGTCGAGCCCAAAGAAACAATCGCCCTCGTAATCCGCAAGAGAACCCTTCGGAACAATGTGTTTGCCGTGGCGTCCGCGAAAGATTTCGTATTCTTCTTTGCTTGCAAACAGCGGCGCGAGACGCGATATTTCAAACGGCAATTCCTGTTGCTCAAGCAAATTTTCAATAAGCGCGGTAATTTCCATTTCCGCGCCTTCGTTTTCCGCACGAATCGCCGCGCCGAGTGCCGCGAATAAATGCGAGTGCGCAGGCGTAATTATTTGTTCTTCCGATAATTTTAAAACATCAACGAAACGCGCGCGTAATTCCGAAAGAAAATGCAACGGTCCGCCAAGAAACGCGATATTTCCGCGAATCGGTTTTCCGCACGCAAGCCCGCTGATTATTTGGTTTACAATGGCTTGAAAAATCGAAACAGCCAAATCCGGACGCGCCGTTCCTTCATTAATAAGCGGCTGCAAATCGCTCTTGGCAAAAACCCCGCAACGCGCCGCAATCGGATAAATCACCGTATGCGTTTTCGCAAGCTCGTTCAAGCCCTCCGCGTCGGTGTCCAAAAGCGTCGCCATTTGGTCAATAAATGAGCCTGTCCCACCCGCGCAAATGCCGTTCATTCGCTGTTCAATCGTATTCGAAAAATAAATTATCTTCGCATCCTCGCCGCCGATTTCAATTGCGACATTCGTTTGCGGCGCATATCTCTCAATCGAATCCGAAACCGCAATAACTTCCTGCACAAACGGAACCCCAACCCAATCAGCAAGCGAAAGCCCGCCCGAACCCGTTATCATCGCGGAAAACGAAAACCGCCCAAGCTCGCCGCGCGCCTCGTTCGCAAGCGTAAGCAGCGTTTCCTTAATATTCGAATGATGCCGCCGATATCTCTCAAACACCGGACGAAACTCCACATCGGTCACAACCAATTTTATCGTAGTCGAACCAATATCAATTCCTAATCTGTATGTACTCAAAAAAACGCCCCCTTCATTTAGCAATTTTAAGATAGTGCAGGAAAATTTTGTCCGTTGTATACACTTTTCATTTTGCGTAAAAGTTCTGCTATCTCTATCGGGTCAGCACCTTTTTCGAGGAGTTCCAATGCCTTATCGGCAGTTTCTGCACCAACGGCAATGCCTTCGGCAATGCCTTCGGCAATGCCTTCGGCTCTGCCTTCGGCTCTGCCCCTAACTACGCCGTTATTTTCATACCTCTCTGCTACTGTCAACACTTCAACCACGTCCCTATCGTCTTTGAAATCTTGATTGCCAAGTTTCCGTCTGCCAATTCTACATAACCGAGTGGCGTTAAGTTTGCC
>JAIRVD010000343.1 GCA_031254075.1 Clostridiales bacterium | reverse complement strand
TCACGCAGTCCCTTGTTTTCAGACGGATAACAAATATCAACACCGCAGCCAAGCACCGCGATTGTTTTTCCGCCGCCGGAAATTGCTCCGCGATGCGCCATGCTGTCCACGCCGCGAGCCATTCCGCTGACAATTACAATGCCCGCCTGCGCCAATGGTTTTGTAATCAGCCGCGCCGCCATCAGCCCATATTCCGAACATTTCCGCGAACCGATAACAGCCACTTTATGAGTATTATCCGAAGGCAGCGTTCCGATGCAAAAAATTCCGACGGGCGCGTCGGGAATTTCTTTCAACAGTGAAGGAAACCGCTCATGCTCCCGCGAAAAATACGCGATGCCGCGATTTTGCAAATTCTCCAACAGTTTCTCTATGTATTGCAACGAATGCCGCTCGCGAAAAATTTTCGCAACTTGTGCGGACAACGACACAGCATTAGCAAGCTCGGCGCTCTTCGTTGCAAACGCTTCACGTGCAGTTCCGAAAATTTGCAAAATCAAATTCAATTTGCGCGAATCAACTTGTCCCATCATCGACGATAACCATAACATGTAAATATCGTTGTACATATCATATCCCCTCGATTTTAGATTTTCTTCGAAAAAGACTGCCTAAGGAATTAATTTTTTCCGAGGCGTTGTCTTTCATTTGCTGAATTTTTTCCGTGCGTTCTTGGAGCATGATGCGTTTTCTTTCTTCTAAAATGGCGTTGTAGTCGATTAAGCCTGTTTTGTCTATAATTTCGGAAAAATTTTTCTTTTGTTCGCGACTGAAGATTATAAAAATATTTTTTTGTTTGTCGGGAAGAAAATCGTCGGTAAAAATTTGCGTGAATCTGAATTTTGTTTCAAGGAAGGCATCGCTTTGAATTTCTATTTTAATTGCTTTGCCTATAAATCTTTTTTTAAAAATATAATTCCGCCCTTGAGAATTTATGAAATAGCAAAATTCGCGCTTATAGAGTTTGGAGACCTTGTTCATGAAAAAGCCTTCGATGCAAATTTCCGCGAGCGGGAATTCTTTTCTGACGCCGCGCGGAAGCTTCTTTGGCATAAGCGGAACTTCACGATTACGGCGAAAGACGGAATTAAAAAACGGGTAAATATAAATTCTGCGATAATAAGTTTCAAGGCGTTTTGCTTTTCTGAAAATCAAGAACGCGATGAGCAACCAAAACAGCCCGATTATTGAAGCGGCAACGGGATTTGTTATTGAAAATATCGTATAGCCGATTATTACGAAATTTTTTATACCGTTTAAGAATGCTGTCGCGCCTGGCGGTAAAACCAAGGACGCAAGAAAAATCAAACCATCAATAGCCGCAATCATAGTTTTGATAACAATGAAAATTATATATGCGGCGGCGGCAAGAAAAAAAGTTAAAAACAATGTAAGCATGAATGCAAAAAATCCGCCCCCCGATTCTTCAATAACCACTTCCGACGCGTATGCCGTTACTGTCGAAGTAATCAAAAACGCGCCGCCTACGGTGCAGACTATGCCTAAAATATCTTCGATTCTTCCCAAAGTTGCTTGGTTAAAAAGTTCTGTAACCGAATTTGTTCCGAGCAAAAATTTTGTGATTGTTATGATTAAGAAAATAACAAAAACTGTTATGTTCGAAATCGGCAGTTGTATAAGAGTTTCCGAAAAAGGAATTGATGACGCGTCAATTATGCCCGAATTCAATAAACTTCCCGCGCCCGAAAGCACCGTTAACGCAATAAACGGACTGCTGCACATTCCGATAAACGGCGCGAATACACCGCTCATCGTCACCAGCATATATCCTTCATTCGTGTTTTCGTATGTACCCGGTGCTTCCCCATATGCAACACCCATGCTAAACGCAAAAAAAGTCGTCACGCACGAAAAAATAAATAATAACAGAATTATTTTTTTATGTTCGTTGTAGATTGAATTCATAGTTCTTCCGTCCTTTCTCACACAAAGCCTAATTCCGGCGGCTGTGAATCACACTCTGACAATATTTTGTTTTTATAATAGCAAAATACCTTGTAAAGTTGAAGGAAAAATATCATAATGCCATGAAGATTGGAGGGTGCGCACATGAAGTGGATAAAACCCGAGCGAGATTACGGTGATGTGTGTCCGACATACATAAAAAATTTTTCGGTTGACTTGTCGTGCGAAGCGGTGTTGACGATTACGGCATTTGGCTGTTATGAGGCAATGCTTAACGGGCGGCGAGTGGGGGAGTATGTTCTTGCGCCCGGGTGGACGGAGAAGCGTTTGCAGGTGCAGGAGTACGATGTTGCGCATTTATTGAATAGAGGAAAAAACACAATCGAAATAACCGTGGGGCGCGGATGGTATCGTTCGCCGCTTGCCGGATGGCGGGGGGAAGAACGCGACCCGCGTTTTGATATGCCGCCGGGTGTTTGCGCGAGATTGAAAATCGGCGATGAAATAATTGAAACAGACGCGTCGTGGCAAGTTGCCGAAAGCGCGGTGAGGTTCAGCGAAATTTACGACGGGGAAACTTACGATGCGAGGGTAGGGGAATGTGAACCGGAACGCGTCGATGAATTCGATTCCGATATAAAACTCGTATCTCAGCAAGGGGAAGAAATTCTTGAAATGGAACGAATCGCTCCCGTCGCGATTTTCACCACGCCGAAAAACGAACGCGTAATCGACTTCGGACAGAACATCACGGGCTATGTGGAAATTTTTCTTCCCGATTCAACATAC
>JAIRVD010000281.1 GCA_031254075.1 Clostridiales bacterium | reverse complement strand
CAACACGGCGCTAAAACTATGTCGGCGATATCTTATTTTTCAAATTCGTTTTGGGAACATCCTAATCAACACGGCGCTAAAACCCCGTTCACCATTACTACTACGGAGAAGCGGTTTTGGGAACATCCTAATCAACACGGCGCTAAAACTCTAAAAACAAACACAATCGAAAATATGCCGTTTTGGGAACATCCTAATCAACACGGCGCTAAAACCGAAAGACGCAACAAACCGCAAAATGCGGCAGTTTTGGGAACATCCTAATCAACACGGCGCTAAAACAACGTGACGGCACAAATCTTTTGGCTGAAAGTTTTGGGAACATCCTAATCAACACGGCGCTAAAACCTGCAACACCATTTCACGGAACCGTTTCGTGTTTTGGGAACATCCTAATCAACACGGCGCTAAAACTACAAAGACGCAGACGGGAAAAGGCAACCCTGTTTTGGGAACATCCTAATCAACACGGCGCTAAAACATCAACGAGCACTTTGAAATTTTCAGCAAAGTTTTGGGAACATCCTAATCAACACGGCGCTAAAACATGGCGCGGCGAACCGGGCAGGCATTGGTTGTTTTGGGAACATCCTAATCAACACGGCGCTAAAACTACATGAGTCAAATTCTTTCATAGATGCCATAGTTTTGGGAACATCCTAATCAACACGGCGCTAAAACTGACCAAATTAAGCAAAAAAATATTTATTACGTTTTGGGAACATCCTAATCAACACGGCGCTAAAACGCGTTGATTGACGCACTCGAAGCAGAAATGAGTTTTGGGAACATCCTAATCAACACGGCGCTAAAACGTTACTGATATTAACTCAGGAGAAACGCGAGTTTTGGGAACATCCTAATCAACACGGCGCTAAAACGAGCATGGTTGCGATGCTGACCGCGCTTTGGTTTTGGGAACATCCTAATCAACACGGCGCTAAAACCTCGTATGTGCAAATATAGTGATAAAATCAAGGTTTTAGTTTTCCGTTTAGCTTGGCAGGCTTTCAAATTAGAATAACCCCTTTTATAGTGATTTAAGTATATTTTGTTTTCAAGATGCATTTGCGATTTATGTTGAGATTGTACCATATTTGTATAGAAATGTACATTTTACGAGTATTCGGAATGGTTTTTTTCCTCTAACATTACATAGTCTTCATCCAGAACAAAGCAGCGGCTTAATCCTTTAATCTTAATTCGGTCGAACATTAAGATTTTAACATTTTGCAAGCGTGCGCAGCTTTCTAGTTCGGTAGCTTCTGCGGGTAACAGGTACGAGCCGCAGTTTACGAGAATAAGCACTTCTTTGCGAGGAAGGTATTTAAATATTCGCACAATGTCAAGCAGGCGTTCAAAGACGGTGTCGGTTTCGATTTCTACTTGAATTGCAAGGGCGTGAAATAATTTTGCAAAAGTTATTTCTTCGAATTCCAAATCAATCTCGAAATCAAGGATTTCTTCCGCGATTAAATGAGTTGTTTCGGTCAGAAGATTTTCGACTCTTGTTTTCAAAATGGGGTTGTCGGAAATTTGCAATTCTAAATCGGTAAAAATTCTTTTTTTAACCATGGCGGAATTAATATCAAAGCCCAAAATATCAGTAATCAGCATGATTTCGACCGGTTTGATTGTGTTGTAATTATTATCAAAAAGCTTGATATAGTTGGTGTCTTCGCTGTATTTATACAGCTCGCTGACAATTTTGGCAAAAATTCGGGTATCTTCAATAGTAATGCTTGTTAAACCGTCGATATGAACCGGAGTTTCTAAAAAATCAAAACTAAATTTCACTTGGGTCATCTCCTAAAAAAACAATGCGCCTGTCGGTTGAAGCAATGTTTTCATCCGGTTTTTTATGCAGATAAAAAATTCTTGAGAATTGTTTTTCCGTTATCGTAAGTAAGGAAACATTGCCGGCTTTCGGTTTATTTTTGGAAATTCGTTCGAGCATTGATTTATTTGCGGTATCATTTAAAAGCAGCTTGCTGTACACGCTGAACTGGTGCATTATAAATCCTTCCTTAATTAAGAATTTGCGGAATTTTCTATATTCCCGCTTGTCGTCGGGCGTAACCGAAGGCATGTCAAACATCAGCATCATTCTCATAAAACGATAGCTCACGGCTTAGACCACGGCGAAAAATTCGGAAAATCTTCTCGTTCATCATTTAGTAATTGAATATTTTTTTTCGTATAATCCGATACAATGTTTGACAAAAACATTTCCTTTCCGCCATAGGAATATGTTTTCGAGAAAATTTCCAGCAACTGTCTTTTTATAGCCGAAAATTCATTTTCCTGTTTCGAATAAACAATTTCGTCAATTATGGGTCTGAACGCCTCCATAAAATCGCTTGCCAAATTATATGGGTTAAACTGATTGCTGTGCTTTAACCCCAATTGCGTCAAACATCCGCAAATAGCAATTTCTCTTGCAAAAACAGAAAGCAGTAGAGTGTATCCGTAATTCAAGCCCGCATTTACATCGCCGTCGTCATCACGTTTAAATTTGCTTCCGAATAAACTGACAAAGTAAATTCGCGCCGCATGTCCCTCTCTGTTTGTTGCATCGAAATGCGCCAAATCATTATGCAAAGCATTCACGGATTCTGCCTTGCTTGCCGCTCCTATCTTATCAAGAAGTTTTGCCTGATTCGCAATTTTATTTTTGACAATTTGCGTAAACGCGTTTTCTTTTTTCAAGTCGCTCCATTCAATTTGCTTTCTTATTGCAAGGGACGAATCATGCCGCGCATAGTACGGATGTAATTGCGCGGAAGGCAATCGTTTGTCGTCGCAAAATATTACCGCGACATTTGCCGCAATTAATTTATGTAAAAAGGAAGTAGTGACGGTTATATCCATGGTTTCCAAAATAAGAATATCAATTTCATCAATTTGAACGCTATGCTTTGCATCCGTTGTTTTGTAAATTAAATGATTATTCTGATAAGAAAGCTTGCTGTGCTTGTTCACCACCACAACGCGAAATCCCATGTCGCACCCCTTGCATTTTTAAAAATTATGTATTATACTCGCCGTGTTGAGGACATCCTAATCAACACGGCAAGTTAAAATAAGCTATATGCGTAAATAGCTTTCAAAAAGCAGCGGCGTCATCGCCGCTTTTTTTATATTCTTTTACGGGTTTCGTAAAGACCTGTTGGTGATTGGTTGATAAGAATTGCATTGTCGGAAATGGTGTCGTCTGCAGATGTATAGCGTACATCTGACGGCAAACCGATTAAGCTCAAGGAGGTCATGCCACGGCTTGTTCCACGCGATACCAGTTTAAGCAGGTCTTTGAGAACTTTATCCTTTTCTTCATCGGTTAATCCTTCGAACTTTACATATGTTTCGTCATTTATTTTTTTGCTTACTCCCAAACCGCATTTTTCTGCAAAAGAAAGGAGTTCCCGTATTTCTATGTTTCCTGTGTACTGCGTTGCTTTTTGGGATTCCTTAGGTGCTGTAAGATAGCGAAGATAACCGCTTTTTGTGATGAACAACCGGTATTTATCAACTATTATGTCAGACTGTTCATATTCAAAATTGTTTTTTTCAGTTAACGGAACCGAAAGTGCTTTAAGCTTTCCTTTTTTATCACGCCTTAACACCGTTATGTTGGTCGAGTCTGCATTTACGCCGCCATATCGTTCAATGGGCATGGTATTGCTTCTCACTAAAGTGCCTGTTCCTTTTTTGAAATTGCTTACTTTGAATAGCGAACCCGTTGGCGTTTCTGTTTTTCTAACGATATTCACATTCCGATACCCTAAAGTACGCGCAACCATTTCAAGCACTTCGTCGCGCTGCCATTGCGTGAGAATTTCGCCGTTTGTTACATCTACAACACGCCACGTTTCTTCCGCCATATTGGTTAGCAGTTGCTTGTCGAAATTTTTGCGCTGTCCCACATATTTCCCTTCTGTTTTATGCATTTTGCTTTTGTATTTACCGTACACCCAATATTCTTTTAAATCGGGGCGGGTTTGGTACAAATAATTTGCGACAACAGCATTAAGATATGCATCGTGCGCGTGATGGTAATCATTTATATCGCGATTTTTTTTGAAACCCTCGTGAAAATGAAATTTGATAAATTTTGAATTGCTGTATTTGCAATGAGTTTCTTCGCCGTTTTTGAAATGAAAACCATCGTATTCATAATTATCGCCGTTTTCGAAATCAAACTCATTTGCGGGAATGTAAACAACACCCTCGCGAAATTGCGATGTCAATCCGCTTTTCGGCGTAAGCACTTCTATTTCGGTGTCGTTAAAGTAATTAGTCAAAATATTCGCAACATGCTTGGTAATCTGTCGCGTTTCCACAAGTTGACGATTTATAAAGCCCTCTTTAACTTTATCCGTTAATTTTCCGGTTTTTAAATTCGCAAGTTTGCGCAAACTTACAAGCCCCGATTTGGCAAGCATTTCCCAATAGGCTGACATCTTATCAATAATTCGCTGCGAAGGAACATCGCCGCCTTTGTTTTGGTTTTCTTCTTTGCGAACAAGCACCTTGTTATCAAAGCTGTCGTCTTTAATGTATGTTTGCGGAATTATATGGTCAACTTCGTAACTTGATAAATCGCTTAAACAAAGCGGTTTTTCGCTGTACATGCATTTTCCGTGCTGTAAAAAATACAGAAATACTTTTTCATCGCTGAAAGATTTTTCGTTTTGCGCTTCGAATTCCTGTTTTATTTCTTTTGAAATTTTGAAATTTTCGTACATAGATTCAATTTGCTTTTTTCTTGGTTTTGTTCGTCCGCCGCTGTTGTCACGCGCCATTTCGATAACGATGCGATTAATCTTATCGCGCCCCAGATAGACTTCGAGTTCCTTTATTACTTTTAAACTTTGCCAAATTCCGCGCTTTAACGCGGGACTGCCCGCCAATGATTTCACAAGCTCATAATTTAGCGTGTCGCCGGCAATATCTTCCAGTTGCGCTTCTTTGATTTGAGACGCGATTTCGGAATCTTCCAACAGTCGCATAAAATTATTGTATTCGCCTGTTTTAAGCTCCTCAATAATGGTTTTACCGCCGGATGTTTTTATTCCGTTCAAAAGTTTTTCCGAAAGCCGTCCCCAGCCCGTGTAATGCTTATTCGCCAGTCTTTTTATTTGAGGCTCACTTAAAAAACCGTTCCATTCATCCCTGTTTGCACAATTGATTGTTTTTTTCAGAATTTTTTTAT
Organism: Clostridiales bacterium; assembly: GCA_031254075.1. Taxonomy (GTDB): domain Bacteria; phylum Bacillota; class Clostridia; order Lachnospirales; family WQUN01; genus WQVC01. Next base: position 5,546 of record JAIRVD010000281.1, on the reverse strand, counting down.
CCTCAAAAATTGTTTGCCATTTTATTATTTGTTCAAATTTGCTTTTGTGTTGCGCAATCATTTCGTCGCTTATGCCCGCATTTTTTAAATCAATGTATGTGCTGTAACTTGCATTGAAGGCGGGCGATTTTACGACCGTGTCTATTCCGAAAAATTGCTTAACATTTTCTACTGAAATATTATGTTCATGATTTATGAATTCTTTCAATTTTATAGCGGAAACTTTTTTATTTTGTTTAAAAAGTTTCTCCGCGATGCTTTGGCGTATATCGGATGAAAAATAAATTTTTTTATTGCCGCTTTCGAAATAACCGCAATTAATCAGTTCGTTGTAAACGGCAAACTCTTGATAAAGCAGACTGTTTTTCGGCAAAACTTTTTCATGCGGCAAGTATGTGTCAAAGTTAGTCATGCGCTCGATAAAACTGCTCGACGATTTTTCCTTGTCGATTATTTCGCCGAAATTCCACGGAGTAAGGGTTTCATCGCTTTTTCTTACAACCCATGCGTGTTTTGCAAATTCCGAGTGCTTGAACGCAAGTGTCCCTACATAGTACGGAATCCGAAACTTAAAAAGTGTTTGAATTTTATTCTGTTCAATTTTTTCGAACTCGCCGTTTTCGTCTTCTATTTCCGTTGCCGCTTTATCATTTAAGAATGCGTAATATTTCCCTTGGTTTTCGATTATTTTCATTAACTCATGTTCGTGTATTTGATACGGAATTGCCGCATTATCACTCATTCGCTGCTTTGGAAGATAACGTTCGAAATCCATTTCTTCATATATTTCTTTCAAAAAGTCTTGCGCGGATTCGGAAAACCCGATTTTTTCGAACTCCTTTTTTACAGCTTTATAAAAATCTTCTCGCGATGTCAACTTTGAAGGATTCCCCACGCCATTTATATAGGCATCGTAAATGCCGCCTTCGTTGAAAAAACTGTCGTATAATTTCGGTACATTGTCACGAATAAGTTTTTTCAATGATTTTAACTGCCTTTTATGTTCTTCATATTTTTCCACCATGCTGGCAGAAAGCGTTTCCTTTGTTAAAATGCCGCACAGAACCATCGCTTCGTAAACCTGTTTTCCTATTGTTAATACTTCATATTCTACAGAGTCAATAACGGACTCTATTGCCGCAAGCTTTTCGTCAAAATCTTCTCTGCTGTATTTAAAGTCGCGTCCGTTTGTAAAAGAATTCACGTCGTCCGGCTTGTATTCTTCTTTTCCGAAAATTTTTGCAAGGTCTATTACGTTTCCGACAATTGCGGTAAGCAATGCCTTCACTTGCGTATCTGTTGTTTTTAATGCTTCGGACAATTCATAAGCTTTTTTTGACTTAGAAAAATTTCGATTGAATAAAATTTCATCAGCGGCATCAATCCACGAATCTTCGAAATAAAAAGGATTGATTTCACTAAAGGCTTCAAGAAGTCTTTTCAAATCCTCCGTAACATGCAGGTTAGATAAATTAAACTTTTGCCCTTGATTAATAAAATGCCCGCGATACTTTAAAATATGGTGCATAGCCAAATATACAAGGCGCAGGTCTGCTTTTTCCGTGTTTGTGATAAGTTCGTTTCTTAAATGATAGATTGTCGGATATTTTTTATAGAATTCCGCATCGGTCATTCCGATGTTGCCGAGCAACGGATATTGCAGTTTTCCTTTAATATTTTTTTCTAATTTAAATTTACGTTCTTCGTTTTGATAAAAGCTTTCGCCGAGCCTTATAAAAAAACTTTCATCCATCGGCAATATATGCGAAGCAAAAATTTCTTTCAAATATCCTAAACGCTTTTTACGGCGTTCGATTCTGCGGCGCATTCCACGTTTTATGCGACGCTCTACGGCGGTGCTTCCTTCTTCAAAGAGCCGCACACCCCATAGATTTGTCTTGATACGTCTTTTTGTTGTTTTACCGTTTTCTGTTTCGGAAATGATTTTGCGACCTTGTGCTAATTTGAAATTATCATCAATTACAGCCCAACCTACAGATGTTGTTCCAATGTCTAAACTAAGTGTGTATGACATAACGCTTCCCCTTTAAAATAAAAAATTTGACATAAATTTACACTATGCGCCAAGTATAACATATTATGTCAAATTGAAAAGACCGGAATAGCGAATTGACTTCTTCTCACTGCCAATACTCCTTAACACCTCCGTCGCTTGCGATAATTTGCCCTGTTATCCATTTTGCGTAGGAGCTGTGCAGAAAAAGCACCAAGTCGGCGGTGTCGTTTGGGGTTCCCCAGCGACCCGATGGGAACAATTTTGCTACGGAATCGTATGCTTCGCCGAAGCAATATGCTGTGTCATTTGGTCCGGGGTTTACGCAATTGACTCTGATTTTTTTGTCGCCAAGCAGGTATGAAGCTTGACGGCATAAGCAGATTGTGGCTTCTTTTGATACGCAATAAGCCATTTCGTTTACCATTGGGCTGAGGTACTGACCGCTTGTGAAAAGCGTGATTGCATTGTCTTTTGAGAAATCGACTTGGTTAACAAATGATTGAATCATCATCATGGAAGCGCGTACATTTATATGCAAATGTGAATCAATGTCTTTTGCGGTCCACTGACCGATTTCTTCGGACGTTGAATACGCATGATTTAAAATCAAACCATCAAGCCCGCCGAGCTTTTCGGCTGCTTCTTGAACGGCTTTTTCCGCATTTCCCGGCACTTCCAAATCCGACGACGCAAGCGCGGTTACGTTTAAGCCCAATTTACTAAGCCCTTTTGCAACATCCTCCGTGCTGTTCGGCACATCAAATTTATGCACAGCCTTGTCATAATCCGAAAAACCGTGCACAGCTATCGAAGCCCCCGCTTCCGCCAATCGCTTCGCAAGTGTAGCCCCAATACCCACGGGACGGCTCACGCCGGTAATCAAAATTTTCTTTCCGCCTAATGGCAACCTCCGAAAACCGTCGCTTCGTCCGAATTTCAAACGCGCGTTGAAGCGTTCGCGACGTTTGAAATTCGTATGAGCGGGTTTTCGGGGGTTGCTTAAAGTTGGGTTAAGCCAATGCCTTTTCCACAATTTCCTTCAAATCCTTATTCATATCACTCAGTTTCGCTATTGCGTTGTCGGTTGTTGAACCCGACGGGAGCTTTGCTCCGAAATACAATTTTATTTTCGGCTCGGTACCGGACGGGCGAACGCACGCCCATGAGCCGTCTTCGGTTGCGTAGTAGAGAACGTCGGAAACGGGAAGGGTTGAAGGGGTTACGGCACCGTTCGGGACGTTGATGATTAAGCGATTTTTGTAGTCGCGGATTTCCTTTACGGTTGAACCGCCGAGGGATTTGGGCGGATGTTTGCGAAGGGTAGACATGATTTTTTTGATATCGTTTAAGCCGTCAACGCCTTTGAGTGTGATGGATTCGATGGTTTCGCGATAGAGATCGTATTTTTTGTAAAGGGCTTGAAGCGCATCGTAAAGGGAAAGTCCCTGCTTGCGATAGTACGCGGCGGCTTCGCAGATAAGAAGGCTTGCGACGACGGCGTCTTTATCGCGGGCGTAGGTTCCTGCAAGGTAGCCGTAGCTTTCCTCGAAGCCGAGAATGTATGTGTGGCTGTTTGATTTTTCGAATTCCTTTATTTTTTCGCCGATGTATTTGAAGCCTGTGAGAACTTCCATGTAGGCAAGTCCGTATGCTTTGGCGATTTCGCGCGTCATGTCGGTGGAAACGATGGTTGAGATGATTGCGCCGTTTGCGGGTAATTTCCCCTTGGCTTGCATTTGCGACGCCATGTATTCGGTGAGAATAACGCCCGTCATATTTCCGGTAAGAAGTTGATAATCGCCGCCTTCTTTAACGGCTATGCCGACGCGGTCGCAGTCGGGGTCGGTTGCGACGATTAGGTCGGCATCTTTTTCTCGCGCGAGTTTAAGCGCGCACTCGAATGCCGCCTTGTCCTCGGGATTCGGATATGAAACAGTCGGGAAATTTCCGTCGGGCTGTTCCTGTTCTTTTACAACGAAAACATTTTTGAAACCCGCTTCGCGCAACGCACGCTGAACACCTTCATTGCCCGCTCCGTGTAACGGCGTGAAGACGATTTTTATATCCGAATCGGGAATAATTTCGGGGTTTAAGCATTGCGCTTTTACATTTTTAATAAACTCGTCGTCAACATCGGACGAGGCTACGTTAAACAATCCTTTCGCGGCGGCTTCGCTTTGCGGCATGGTTTTTACATTCGCAAATGTAACCTTTTGCACTTCTGCAATAATCGCTTCATCACGCGGATACGGACATTGCCCGCCGTCCGACCAGTACACCTTGTAGCCGTTGTATTCGGGCGGATTGTGGCTTGCCGTTACGACGATGCCCGCAACGCATCCCAAATGACGCACCGCAAACGACAACAACGGCGTCGGACGCAGGCTTTCAAATGTATATGTTTTTATTCCGTTCGCGTTAAGTACTAATGCCGCTTCGGTGGAAAACTCCGGCGACATGCGGCGGCAGTCATGCGCGATTGCCACGCCCATCTCGGGCTTGTAAGCGTCGCTCTGTAAAATGTAATTTGCAAGCCCCTGCGTCGCTTTACGAATCGTGTAAATATTCAGGCGATTCGTTCCCGCGCCGATTACTCCGCGCAATCCGCCCGTTCCGAATTCCAACTCTCGATAAAAGCGGTCTTCTATTTCCTTTTCGTCGCCCGCGATTTTCCGCAACTCCGCCTTCGTCGCTTCGTCGATAATCGGGTCATTCAGCCACTGCTCGTACAGTTCTTTGTAGTTCATAAAATCCTCCCTATCTTTTTATTTTTGCAAGCAATTTCTCATGCCATTTCATCGGAGCCTCCACCGTTTCATTTCTGCCTTTTCTGCGCGATTTGCGCTGCTGTTGAAGCTCCAATTTTGTTTTCATGCCCTTCATGCCGACGATATACGCGCCGGCGATGTCTACGGTAACGGTTTTTTTAACCGGCAGAGCCTTGAATGTTTCTTCTTCGCAAACCATCGTGATGATTTGAGGTCCCATTTTTACTTTTACGAGCGGCATTTTCATCAGTCGCCCGTAGCGCGGCACTTGGTCTACCATCGCCTTGGGAATATTCGCATTCGAAAGCTTGTCCTTTTTTTTGTCTATTACGTAAAGCGAGACAGTTTGTTTGTGCTGCGCAACCATTTCGTTTTGCTGCGCCTGCTTCTTACCCGCCCAGCTATTTAAAAAATATAACGCGATACCCAAAATTAGAACTACAATTGCCACAATTAATAAAATTTGCCACCACATTTATTTGTAACCTCCCATTTTTTCACTTGACTGTCATTATATAGGATTACAACTCCGAATGAAAGCCAAAAAAACGCCCGAAATGTTTAAGGACTTCATATGATACACATGATATAATAATTACAAATATCATTGAAGAAGGGTTAATAATGTCAGACAGCATAAAATTTGACTTTTCAAAAGCGACGGTCATGTTTGATTTATTTAACGAGAGTACCGGAGGGATGGGTGAATTATCGTCCTCGCTGGACAATGAAATCAACGGAGCATGTCAATGGTGGAAAGG
>JAIRVD010000221.1 GCA_031254075.1 Clostridiales bacterium | reverse complement strand
AAGCGGCTTCCTTCTTCAAGTAAATTCTTTAATTCTTTTTCATCCTTTTCCATAAGAGTTTCTCTGTATCGGGTAAGCGCATGAATAAAGCTGTCTAATTCTTTAATGAGAAAGTCATGGTTATTCATACACAATTCCGCCCACATATCCGCGCTAAGCCTTGCCACGCGGGTCAAGTCTTTATAGCTTCCCGCCGAAAAACCTTTATGCTCTTGTGCCGTCGGGCTTTTGATAAATGCGCTTGAAACAACATGAGCCATTTGCGAACTGAACGCAATCATTTCATCATGTTTTTCCGCGGTTGTGAAGGTTAATCGCCCAAAGCCTACCGGTTTCAGCAATTCTTCAAGCCTGCCGAACAAGGCAACGTCGTCATACACAGGCGGTACAAGAATCATGGACGCACCACGAAATAAATTCTCATGGCTATTCTTAAAACCCGCGTTGTGGCTTCCCGCCATGGGATGACCGCCGACAAATATAAAACCGTATTTTTTGGCAAGGGCGAAGCATCGGTCGCATACATATCTTTTAACGCCGCAGCAGTCTATGACAATCGTGTTTTTGGTAATACCGCAAGCGACGGATTCAAGGTATGCCACAGCGTCGCCGGGATTAACAGCGATAAATATTTCGCCGCATTGCTTAATGGTTTGTTCGTCTAATTTGCCGTTTATCGCACCCGATAATTCGGCAAAGCTCAAAATCGTTTCGTCAATATCATAACCAAAAACGTCATGTCCGCCGGCTTTATAAGCCTTCGCAAGTGAACCGCCGATAAGCCCCATTCCTATAATTCCGATATTCATTCGGCAATCACCTCGCGTATCCTGCGAACATTTTTCGCCACATCCGCGAATTGTTCGGGCGTGAGCGACTGCGCGCCGTCACAAAGCGCGTTTTGCGGGTCGTTATGCACTTCGATAATAAGCCCGTGGGCGCCTGCCGCCGCTGCCGCCATCGCCATGGGCTTTACCAAACGCGCGGCACCTGTTGCGTGGCTTGGGTCGATTACGACAGGTAAATGTGTTAATTCACGCAGCATGGGTACGGCGGAAAGGTCAAGAGTATTGCGCGTATACGTCTCAAACGTGCGGATACCCCGTTCGCAGAGGATAATATTGCGGTTGCCGCCTGCCATAATGTATTCCGCGCTCATAAGCAGCTCTTGAAGTGTACTGGCAAGACCACGCTTCAACAGTATCGGCTTTCTAATCATTCCGAGCTCCTTGAGCAATTCAAAGTTTTGCATATTACGAGCGCCTACTTGAATGACGTCAACCTGTTCAAACATCGGTAAATGATTGGCGTTCATAATCTCCGTAACAATCGGCATACCCGTTTGTTTTTTTGCTTCAAGCAAAAGCTCAATGCCGTCCGCTTTAAGCCCTTGAAAATCATAAGGGGATGAACGAGGTTTAAACGCTCCGCCACGCAGAATCGCCGCACCGGAAGCCGATACGCTTTTCGCAATAGAAAGAATTTGTTCGGCTGATTCCACAGAACAGGGACCCGCCATCATTTGAAAATGAGGACCGCCGATTTTCAAGTCTCCGATTTCAATAATACTGTCTTCCGGATGGAATTTTCGGTTCGCGCTTTTAAACGGTTCGCTGACGCGTTTGACCGAATCAACCATCTCAAGCCCCTCTAAAAGCTCGGTGTCAATCTGAGTCGTATCACCAATCAAGCCAAGTATGGTGTAGCTTTCACCTTTGGAAATATGGACACTCAGACCCCGTCCCTCTAACCATTTGGTGAGGTTGTCAATTTGTTCCGTTGTTGCGTTTTGTTTCAAAACAGCTACCATGATAAAATGCCTCCTTAAAATAATATGGGCTAAACCTTGTTGAAAAACAAAAACGCCCGGGCAATCAACTGCGATTGTCCGGGCGCATAGCTTCAACATTACATTACAATGCTAAAACGCTCTTTCGGACAATCGGGCGCGCAAAGTAAAAATAAAAATAAAACAGCACAAAATACAAAGCAAAATTTGCTTTGTTTACAAGGCTGCTATTATCAATCATTAAATTAATTTCGCACTTACGACTGTCCATGACGAAACTCCTATGAGATAAAAACTTAATAATGATAGATTGTAAACGAAAAGGGATTAATTTGTCAATCAGCTTTTTATAATTTTGCTTTTGGGTAAATTCCCTAAAAACAGCAAAAAAAGGCTGCATCGAAATCAGCTTTTCCGATTTCGATACAGCCTAAAATTTTAAATTTGGGTCAAACCTTTTCAAAGGCCTGCGGGAGTTTGAGGGTGGAGTCCTCAAGGTCTTACTGTTCGGCTATCTCCTCATGGGGCTGACATTAATCTGTGTCTCGTTCATTCCGGTTTTGCGTTGGATGATGTCTACGATTTGAGCGAGTTCGGCGTCGGTGAGGGCTTCTTTGGATACGATTACGTCTACGGAGTTATCGGAGATGCGAACGTAGGCTTCGGCGAAGCCGCGTGCTTCGATTAGAGCTTCGGCGGAGGTTTCGCGTTCGATGCGGCGTTGGATTTCAAGCATGGCGTCGGCGGCTTCGGCGCGTTGTTCGTCGGAGACGTTTGCGTTATTGATGAGGTCGTTGAGAACGGAGCGTTCGTTGCTGTACGCCTGTTCGCGGTTAAGACGGTTTTGAACGAAGAACGAATCGCGGCTGGAGTTAACGAAGATTGCTTCGCCTGCTTCGGAAAGATTATCTTCGTTGGTCGGCAGCGCGATTATTTGGTTTAGGTCGAATCCCGCGAGCGTGTGGAAAGCGATGTCGTCGCCCGAGACGGCTATGGATGGGTCGTGGGATGTAGTCCACGCGGTTCCGATAAGTCCGTTATAGTCTTCCGGGAACCAAGCTTCGAGCGAGCCGCTTTCGGGAATCAGCGCGGCGATTTCGCCTTGGTCATTAAGAATGTAGCCCGTAGTTGTTTCCGTCGAACGCGAATCGTTCCAGCTTAAATAGCCCGCAATGGCAATCATAACTACGAGCGCGCTGATTATTACCTGATTTCTTTTTAGAACAAACATGATGTTTCCCTCCTATTTATTGGTTTATTTCCATTTTTAGAACCTGAATCATATGCGCTTCCAACCCAAGCACCGCGCGTGCGGCGCGAGTCAGCGCGTCCCTCACAAACGGGTTGTCACCCCCTTCGGCGATTATTACAATGCCCTCGATGCGAGGTTCTGTCTCTCGTAGAACAAGCGGTGTTGATGTGCCTTGTCGGTCGGTAAAAATGACGATTTGTTCGTTGTTTGAATAATTGCGCGTCTCGCGGCTGCCGCCCTGCGAATCCTGCTCGGTCGTCTGCGAATGCGTTTCGTTTACGTTCGTTGCGAAAACCGTTTCACGTCCGCTGAGTGGGCTGACCATCACGCGCACTTTTCCCGCGCCTTCCACCATTGTGAAAAATTCCGCAAGACGGTTTTCCAAAATTTCTTCATTACGGAAATTTTCCTGCGTCGCCGGCGCGAAATTTTCTTGCGGCGGGGTAGGGGACTCGACTGTCTCGCGATTTTCCTCCGGCGCGAATACCCGTTCCAAAACCAAAAACATCGCGCCCACCGCTATAAATGCCGCAAAAATCATAATCAATTTCGTATTCTTAATCGGAAGCTTGCGAAAATTCATGCTGCTCACCCTTTCTTTTGTGCTTATTCAAATTACATTTACATGTATATGTGACTTGGGCAAATTATAGAATTCCGAAATTATATTTTTTACGGAAATTATGTCCGGGCATTCGTCGATTGTGTCCGCGTTTTGCGAATTGCCGATGCGTATCGGAGAAATTTGCGGCGGTTCGATTCGGATAAGCGGAACCCTCGCGGCGCTTCGCGCGGAATTTTCCTCTCGACTCACGCTGACGCGAACAGCCGTTAATTCATATTCATTCGAAAAAGAAAATTCCGACGAATGAACCGCAAATCCGTTTCCGCTCAAAAGTCGCGTGATTTGCGAATTCAATTGCGCTTCAAATGAACTCAGAAAATATTCATCCCACCAGTCGGAATATATCGCGGGGTCATCCGTTTGCGATTGAATTCCCGAAAAATTCCCCACAAACCAATTCGTTATGGGAATGTCGTTTTCTCTGAAAAATCCCGCCAACGGCTGAATCATCAACAACAGCAAAATAAATCCCAATGTCAACGACACGAACTTACGATAATTCCCCGCCGGCGCAAACATCCCCGCAACCGTTGCAAACACCAGATAATATGGTATATTCCGCAGGTACTCAAAAAATTCCGGCATATGGTCGCGCTCCTTTGATTAAATTTATGTACAGGCTTTGCGGTATATGACAATACTTGTTATAATTTACACCGTATATAATATGTAAGAACGGCTTCGGGCAGGCACCCGTAAAACAGCTGAAAGCCGTACAAAAATATCGGGAGGGAGCGAAATAATTACCCTTTATGACCAACTTAATAACAGGGTAGGCAATGTATATCCGCGCCGCGCGAAGCAATTGGTGCTGAAAGGACGCGCCGTTTGGCTGGAAGAAGGACGCGTGTTGAAAATGAACTCCTCTCCCGCAACTCAGGAGGATTTATCTATGGCAGAAATTCAAACGAACGACGGGACGATGATTCCCGCTACAAAAGACGCAATGGCGGAAGCCGATAATTTACTTATGGAAAAAGCCAAGCAGAACGTTAGGGAAAGAAAGCATTTAATCAGGCTTGTTGCGGTGTGTGCCGCCGCGTGGATTATGCTCCCTATTCTGCATGAGGCGATTTTTGTCAGACCCCATTCTTCATATTGGGAAGGACAGCATGTAAGCGACCATCTGTTTGATATGAGCACGACGTATTACAATGCGGCGTTCGAATTGGGCATACCCGCAAACACGGCGTTCGAATTGGGCATACCCGCAAACACGGTGCACGCAAGCATTATACCCGAGAGCGTTGTAGTCGCCATGAACGATGCAGCCCACTACATTCAAAATAACACCGGCTACCAATACACCCCCCCAATGTTTTATGTGCTGCTCGGCGTATTGCTCGCATGGAGCGGTTCGCTTGCCGTTCGCGTTTGCAAGCTCATCCTCAAACGCCCACGCGCATCTTCCAAACCCGACCCTGTTCTGAAAGAATTCAATCGCTTGAAGAGTTTGTATTCGTAGTGATTATGTAATGAAAAAGGGGCTGTAGCGTTATTTCGTTACAGTCCCTTTGCTTTGATTATTTCCACCGTTTTTTTAGTTCATCGAGAAACAAATCCTCATTGAGCGGAAGCTCGATTGTTTTTTGCAGCCATGATGAAAGATAGATTGCGTTGGAAATTGTGAGACCGTTGATGCCTTCTTCGCCGTTTGCAAAAAGTTCACCGGTGCCGTTGATTTTTGCGACGAAGGCGGCGAGAACGCCGGGGTGTTGGGAATAATCGCCGGGACAGGGGATAATGATTTTTTCGACGGCGGGTGCGGCGAACATTTCTGTGTTTGTGCGATTAAATTCGCGTTCGGAAACGGCGAGTTTGTGGAAGACTAAAGTGTCGTTTTCGCAAATTAGTTTTCCGAGGTCGCCGAGAATTTCAAAGCGATTGTTGCCGGGGCAGTCTGCGGTGCAGGTGACGAAGATACCGGTTGCGCCGTTTTCGTATTCAACGTAGGCGGTGATGTCGTCTTCTACTTCAATGTCGTGCCACTTGCCGTTGTGCGCGAATGCGGTGACTTTTTTCGGCATTCCGCAAATCCACTGCCACAGGTCGAGATTGTGCGGACACTGATTTATAAGAACGCCGCCGCCTTCGCCTTTCCATGTAGCGCGCCAGCCGCCGCCGTTGTAATAAGCCTGAGAACGGTACCAGTCGGTAATCAGCCACGACGTTCGTTTTATTGCGCCGATTTCGCCGTTTTGCACCATTTCGCGCATTTTTCGATAAATCGGATTGGTGCGCTGATTATACATAATCGCAAAAACCGCCGAAGATTTCGCGGCAACGGCGTTCATTTCAATTACCGCTTTCGTGTAAACGCCGGCGGGTTTTTCCACCATTACATGAATGTTTTTTTCCAAAGCCGCAATCGAAATCGTCGGATGGTCGTAATGCGGTGTGGCGATAATTATCGCGTCAGCCGCGCCGCTTTCCAAAAGCGTGTCGGATGTTTCAAATGTTTTTATGCCCGGGAATTTTTCGCGCGCCCACTCAAGCGCGGCAGTGTTGATGTCACAAACGGCCGTCAGTTCC
>JAIRVD010000186.1 GCA_031254075.1 Clostridiales bacterium | reverse complement strand
CTCGCGCCGGGTCCCTTTCCGATGATAATATCAAAAACGAAATCTTCCATCGCGGAATACAACATTTCTTCAACGGTTCGGTTTAGCCTGTGAATTTCGTCGATAAATAAAAAATCGCCTTCGTTTAAATCATTCAAAATCGCCGCGATATCGCCCGGTCGCTCAATTGCAGGTCCCGTCGTTATCCGCAGTTGCGCGTTCATCGCGCCCGCGATTATTGCCGAAAGCGTCGTTTTCCCAAGCCCGGGCTGTCCGTATAGCAAAACATGGTCAAGCGTTTCGCCGCGCCCGAGTGCCGCCTGTACAAACACCTGCATGTTTTCCTTCACTTTTTCCTGCCCGATATATTCGTCAAACCGCGACGGACGAAGTTTTAATTCAATTTCTTCGTCAAGCTCGCGGTTGAATCCCGTTGTATTTAGTTTTTCCATTTACACGCCTCGCTTCGCAAGTTTTTTTAGCGCGAGTTTTATTATTGCATCCGCAGACATTTCTTCTTCCGCCACTTCCAACACAGCCTGAACCGCCTCCGCACGCCCGTATCCGAGAACGAGAAGCGCGTCTGTTGCGTCGGCTTTCGCGTTGTTCGCGCCGGTTTGGAACGAGGTTTTTTCAAACGCAACGGAATTGTTATCGGATGTTTTCATTTTATCTTTTAATTCTAACATAATGCGCTGCGCCGTTTTCTTTCCGACACCCGGAGCCTTGCTTAACGCAACCGCGTCCTCCGAAACAATCGCAAGAACAATCTGCTGCGGTGACATCGCTCCGAGAATCGCCGACGCAACCTTAGGCCCGATTCCCGAAACAGAAATTAACAACGTAAAAAGGCGCACTTCTTCACGCGTCAAAAATCCGTGAAGCGACTGTCCGCTTTCGCCCGACTGAAAATAAGTAAAAATTTGCACCGACGTTCCGCGCAAAGGCAATCGCGAAATCGTCGCGGGCGAAACATTCACAAGATACCCTACACCGCCCACGTCAACAACCACACTGCGTTCATCCGTAAACGCCAACTCGCCTTTTACATATGCAATCATAGCTCACCTTTTTATCCGCTTTATTCTTATCATAACATTTTTTTCATATCATTGTAAAAAGGGAGGTGCGTCATGCAAATCAAAAATTTAAAACTTCACGACGAAAACGAAAACATTCGCTTAACATGGAACTGGCCGCAGGACATTGAAATTGTTTATGTAAACGAAAAACTTTTCACTCTGCAAGAATACAAAAAACTCGGCGGATGCATTCTGCCGAAAAAAATCGGAGTTTCTACATATCATATTACATTACATCCGCACGAAGAAACGGAGAATAAAATAACTTTCATATGCGAGGTGAAAATTTATTTGAAAATTTCCGAACATACCGGAAAACAATTCAAAAATCATAAAATTATTATTTCTTCGGAAAACGACGTTCCGGCGGGAATTATTCATTACGTAAAAAACGATGTTGTTTACGAATTCGGGGAAACTCTCGAAGCAAATATTCCCGTTACGCGTATCGTGCGAACGGGAATTGACGATTCTTTCCGAATTTTTATAAACGAAGAAAACGCAGAGCTTTACAGATTGATTTAATCTCCAAACCTTATCTCCGACGAATCGCAAACAGGTTCATACCCGATTTTTTTATAAATACTGTTTGAAGTTGGGTTTGCAAGGTCGGTGTAGAGAACGCATTTCGAATATCCGCGTTGCAAGACAATTCGGCTGACGCCCGCTACGCAAGACGTTGCGTATCCTTTGCCTCGAAAATACGGCGGGGTGTAGACTTGCGCGATTCCGCAAATGTTTTGCATTGCTCTGCTAATTTTTGCTGTTGAAACAGGTGTTCCGTTGTCTTCCAAAATGAAAGTGTTTCCGTCGGAAATATGATTAGCGTTGTACTCCGCGATTTCTTGAACCGTCGGAGAAGCATCAAAGCATTCTTTGTGAAAACCCTCAACCCAATATGGCAGAAATGACATGTCGTTTTCATGCATGGGGCGCAAGCTTCCGACAGACGGAACATCATTTACATGATGCAACTCATGCACGCGCATGTTTTTACCTGTCGAAAAATTTACATTCTTCATTGCTGAATATTTTTTCGCAAAATTTTCCGCCATTAATTTTTCCGTCATTACGCCGGGGAGTGAAAAAGCAATTTCGTTTATTAAGCATTCAAATGCGTTTTCGTCGATTATGTTATTCGTTGCGTAGAGCGTTAAATATTTCGGCGGAGTCATTATTGCGGTGAGTTTTATCCTCGTTTCATCGGAAACGGTCGCCATAAACCAATTCGCGGGGTCGCGCCAATCGGTTTTATCCTTTCCCTCGTTTCCGATAATTATATTCCCCAACGGAATTAAATTTTGCGCTTCGTGCAACATTAATGTATCGAATGTGTCTTTGTAAAATTCTTTAACATCGTTGTATTGTTTGAAACGCATAACAGTCAATTCCTTTCTTTGCTCTTTTCGTGTGTTTTCGCGTGTTTCGTAGTTATGGCATAGGTGTAAGAATAAGAATTTGGTCAATTTGAATGGCGTAGCCGGTGAGATTATTTGTTGTTCTTATATGCTCCAGCGTTGCTTGGCTACTGTTACCGTAATATCCAATGGCGATTGATGCTAAGGTTTCGAAAGCAACCACGGTATGTGTGGTTGGAAGCGTCGTAGTTTCCGTCGGGGGCTGCGAAGATACTCCGTCTGATTCGGTTGGCGTATCGCCGGGGTGTGAATCTGCGCCGTCGGGCGGGTTTCGCCAATCGTGACCTATATATTCGTACATTTGTTGAATTTCCGATTGCAATTCGTTAATTTGGACTATCGAGTTTGCAAGCATATTTCCCAAGCGACCGATTTCTGTGTAAGAATAAGCATTTAATTCATCATACCGTTCTTGCTCTTTTTTTCTTGCGTCGGTTACGGAAACCAATTGCAACGTTAAAACCGCAATTACAAGAAGCAATACAATATTTGCACCGATACTAATTAGGCTCAGCCGGTTTGATGATTTCGGCTGGCGGTTTTCTTCATTATTAATTGAAGTAAAACCGTTTTTTTGTTTTTCGGTATTTTCGCGTATCAAGGCTTCGCGGCATTCCGATTTGCTAATTTCATCTGCTTCGCTTAGAAGCCGCTCATCTGTTTTACGATTTTCGTGTACTTCACGAACCATATTTCCTAAATTTTTTGCAGTTTCCGTTTTTGTAATATTTTGCAATGCTTTTTTCATTTCCATTGCGGATTGGTAGCGTTGTGAAATATCTTTTTCCGTTGCTTTTTGGATAATTTTAAATAATTCCTCTTTTTTTATTACGGAATCGCATTTATTTTTTATTTCACGTAAAAGCAGCCCCAACGAAAAAATATCGTTTCGTTTATCGGGGCTTGAAGCGGCTTCGGCATACTGACGTTTTACAACGCTTAAATCTGCAAGTCTAAATTTATTATCCGATGAGATTAAAATATTTTCGGGTTTTATTCCTCTGTATTCAATTCCCATTTTATGAAAAACTTCCAGTGCGCTGCAAATACTTATTCCTACATTTATGATTTCATCTTCTGTGAATTCGTATTTTTCGTTTTCGAAACGATTTTGAAGTGTTTCGGCAAATAAATCCATCAGCACAATCAAATCCATACCCGTTTTATCGGGCGGAACTTTTATTGCGAAATCCCTTACTTCCGCGATATTTTCGTGTTTTGGGATTTTCCGTAAAATTTCGATTTCGTTTTTGAATTTTTCCAAATCGGCGACATCATCTTTTTTCAGCGGAATTATTTTCAGCGCGGCTTTTTGTTTTCCTTTTTTGCGAACTTTAAAAACGGAAGAAAAATTTCCTTCGCCGATTAATTTTTCAACTTCGTATTCGCCGAAAATCGGTTCGTAAGCCTTTGCCCTTTCGTTTATCTCCATTGTTTTCGCTCCTTTACAGTAATTTTTCCATCAAATTCTCAATTGAATGCGGCGACAATAACGCAGGCGGAATATCAAGAATGGTTTTCGCGCCGCAATCGCCGTTTTGTGAAAGCCTGAACGCGGCGCGTGCGAAGGAAAGCAGAACGCTTGAGGTGAACTCGGGATTTGAATTCAGTTTTAGCGAAAACTCGATTACCTGTTTGTTTCCCGAGCCGGTTGCGCCAATGTGAATAACGTTTCCGCCGTGCGGAAGGCTACTGTGGTTTGCTTTCAATTCTTCGGCGGAAATAAATATAACTGTGGTATCGTATTCGTCAAAATAATTCGGCATTTCCTTAATTTCGTTTTCAATGCGCGACCGGTCTGCTTTTTCGGCGGCGACTACATAACACAGACGCGTGTGTTTTTCGCGTACGGATAAATTCGGATTTTCTCCGTTGCGTACTTTTTCCATTGCGGAATCAATGGGAATAGTGTATTGAACGGCATCAACTACGCCGATAATTCTGCGGATTGCCTGCGAATGTCCTTGGCTTACGCCCTTTCCCCAGAACGTGTAAGTCTTTCCCGTCGGAATTACCGCGCCCATATACATTCGCATCAGGGAAAACAATCCCGGGTCCCAGCCGATTGAAACAATCGAAATATTGTTTCCTAATTTCGCGGCGTTATCAACGGCTTTGAAATACTGCAAAATTTTTTTGTGATTATCGAAACTGTCGATTGTGTTAAAGTGTTTTGCGATTTCGGGACCCTGCTCGGGCAAATCGTTTGCGGAACCGCCGCATAAAATCATTACGTCGATTTTGTTTTTCCATTCCGCAATGGAATTTACATGCACAACAGGAACATTCGAACTGATTTTCAACGATTCAACAGGATTTCGTCTTGTGAAAACGGCAATCAATTCCATATCGGAATTTTTAGAAATTTCCGATTCCACGCCCTTCCCCAAATTTCCGTAACCGCAAATACCGATTTTGATTTTCATTTCAAGTCAATCCTTTCGTCTGCCATTTTCGACTCTTCCAACGGAACAGCATTATTATTCCGCGAACACATTCGTCCAAAGAGGTTCCGATAATTACGCCGACAAGCCCCATGTCGAAGACAACGCCGAGAACAAACCCCATCAGCGCACCGACGCCCCACATTACACCGACGCCGACGTATACGGGAAACTGAACATCGCCCGCAGCGCGCAGCGATGTGATTAAAATTACATTAAACGACCGCCCGAATTCTTGAAAAATGAAAACACCGAAGATAATTCTCGAGAGCGAAATAATTTCTTCGTTGTCGGTAAAAATTCGCATCAGCCACGGCGAGAAAATAAAAAACATAAACGCGCACGCAACCGACGCGATAAGACTTATTTTTAAATGGCGGAACGCACGCCGATACATTTCATCGAATTCTTTTTGTCCCATTAGCTGACCGAGAATTATTTGTCCCGCCTGCCCGATTGTGCTTACGACCAAAACCATAAACATATTTATCGCACGAGAATAAATTCGCGCACTAAGCGCAACAGGTCCCATCGTTGTGACGATTGCGGTAAGAAAAATTTGGTATCCGCTGTACGACATATTTTCGCCCGCGCTCGGAATCCCGATTTTTAGAATTTTTTTCGCGTATCCCCAAAACTGATTTATTTTTAAATACTTAAACGGATTTCCGATTGTTCTGAACAGGAAGAACATCGCAAGGAAAATCGCAATCATTCGGCTGAACGACGTACTCGCAGCAACACCGAACACACCAAGCACCGGCAACCCAAAGAATCCGAAAAGGAATAAAACATTACCCGAGATGCTGATTATATTCATTACAATGGTGACAACAAGCGTATCACGCGTATTTCCGTAGCTTCGCAAAACGGCGTTAATGCACGTAAGCACCGCTTGCAAAAATATAAATCCGCCGACGATTCGCAAAAATCTCAGCGCGTCGTTCATCATATGTTCTTCCAAATCCATGATAAGCAAAAGATACGGTCCTGCAAATGTATAAACCAAACTTATCACAAGTCCGAAAATAAAACTACAAATTATCGCTATGCCCGCAACATTTTTCGCGTCGGTATGTTTTTCCGCACCTATGTACTGCGAAATAATTACCGTTGCACCTGCGGAAACAAATCCAAACATGATTATCGAAAACTGTATCAACTGATTCGAAACGCCCACCGCACCCATCGCGTCTTCCGAAAATCGGCTTATCATAAAAACATCAACGTTGCCCATAAAAACAAGCAATGCCATCTCCACAAACAACGGCCAGCCCAATCGAAACAACGACGGAACTTTATATGTATTCAAGTTTTTCAACTCCTTTGAAAGATAATTATAGCATAGTATCGGCTTTACGCCGATAAAAGAATAATGTAAGAACACGTCGGTCTAATTTTAATTTTCACACGTATTAACACAGATTACTACACGAAAAACACGGGAAAATCTTTTGAATTTTCTTTTTTTCCTGTTCTTTCGTGTGAAAATGGACTGAAACTTTATCTCGTTACAGCCCCTTTTTTGATTACAATATTACATTAATCATTGGCAACCTCCGAAAACCATCGCTTCGTCCGAATTTCAAACCAACAGCGAGTGATAACAGAGTGGTCATTTCATCAACGGATTCCTTGTAAGCCTGATAAAATCAGGGTTTATGAGGATTTTAACATTTCACCACGGAAAGTGCATTGTTTCTCTCTTTAATAAGGCGGAAATATTTTTCAAAATCAAAAGCCGCGAATGATTTTTCACTTTCGCGGCTTTTGATTTTAAATTGTATTTATTTTGAACTAAAAAGTCTTGACCTTGACTTCGGAAGCAAACAAAAGGAAAAACAGCCTCGAACCTTAGAAGAATCAAAGGTTATGGGGCTTTTGTGTTTTGCCGGGAAGTGTTGTGTTAGAAGCTATGCTTTGGAAGTTGCAAAAATATTTTTTATTTTTTCTTGTGTCAAGTATTTCTGTACAAAATCAGTACCAAAGGTGGCATTCATAAGGTCGGTGATTTCGTCGCGGTAGTTAAGAAGCCAAATATTTTGCTCTAATCTGCTGCAAGTGACTTTTTTCAATGTTTCGGTGATTCTTGAGATGGGGAACTTCCTGTCTAATCGCATCTCGATAGCCCGTGCAATCAAAAGAGATATGAAGCAAGTCAAAAAATGGGCGTTGATGTGTGCCTCGGTTTGCAAATAAATCGGACGCGTACCCAATACGCTTTTAGATATTTTGAAGGTTTCCTCTATGCGCCACAAGCCCTTGTACATATCAAGCATATGGTCGTCCATCGTCCAACTCACTTGTAACGATAGCGTAGTAACCATCATACATTTCTTCCTATTCGATTTTGGCAATGTCAAGAAGCAGAGTACCTTCGATATTGTTAATCTCGCCTGTGTCCTTGTCAATTTTGAGATTCTTAATATACCCTGCTGCCATGTTTTCAATTCTGTACTTCACCTTGATGAAAGAACGCCGCATTTGCATATTGATTATATTCCGATTGCACAGGGTTACAAAAACGGTCTGCAAACCCGAAACAGTATATCGGT
>JAIRVD010000124.1 GCA_031254075.1 Clostridiales bacterium | reverse complement strand
GCGTAAAATTTGCCCTGCCTTTGTCGCGATTTTTACATTACAGCCGTCTCCGCATCCCGTGCAGGTTGTTTCGGTAATTTCCTCGCGTGTGACGAGATGTTTCGGAAGCGGGCTTGCTTCGGTAAGCGCACCTACGGGACAGCGTGCGACGCAATTTCCGCACAGCGTGCATTCGTCGCGGTTTTGCAGCGGCTGTTCGAACGCCGCCGTAACCGTTGTGTCGAAACCGCGGCTTGTCGCGCTGAGAACACCGTTTTCGGTCGTGTTCGCCTTGTCGCACGCGGCAACGCATAAACCGCAAAGCACGCATTTATTCATATCGCGATGAAAATTGAAATTCGTTCTGTCGATTACATGCTTAGGTTTTTTATGAAATTCCGCCGGGAATTTTTCCGTGTTTGCGCCGTAGGTGTTCGCGAGTTTTAACAGCTTGCATTCGTAGAAATCCGCACAGCCGCAAGAAAGACATCTTGACGCTTCCGTCGCGGCTTCAGCAGGAGAAAGCACCGCTTGCACCGCGCTGAAATCGGGGTTTTCGCGCAATAAATGCGCTCCGTTTCGGCGTTTTATTTTCTGCGTTTCGGCAAAATCTTTCGATGTTTTTTTGTCCTTTACAATTATTGAAGGAATTTGCTCGGTGATATTTTTTTGCGCGAGAAAAATGTCCGCGTTTACAATCTCCGCAACCTTGCGCCCGTGTCCGATTGCGTCGATTGCGTATGCCGATTTGCCCGTTGCGTCGCCGATTGCGTAAACATTCGGCAGGTCTGTGCGGAAGTTTTCGTCGATGTTTAAATTATCAAGCGGGTTAAGCCCCTCGAGCGAAACATCCTGTCCGATTGCCGCGATTATTGCGTCAGCTTCAAGAAATTCCTCGCCGCCCTCGACGGGAACGGGCTTTCTGCGTCCGCTTTCGTCGGGTTCGCCGAGTTGTATTTTTTGCAGTTTTATTCCCGTTACCTTGCCGTTTTCGGAAATTATTTCAAGCGGAGCGGATAAAAAATTAAATTGAACGCCCTCCGCAAGAGCTTCTTCAATTTCGTCTTTTTCGGCGGGCATCTCATCTCGTGTGCGCCGATACGCAACGATTGTTTCCGCGCCAAGCCGAATCGCCGTTCGTGCCGCGTCCATCGCGGTGTTGCTTCCGCCGATTACAATTACGCGTTTTCCGATAATCGGTGGTGCGTTGGAAGCAACCGCCTTCAGAAAATCAATTCCGCCGAAAACACCGTTTGCGTCTTCGCCCTTGCACCAAATCGGCTTGCTGACGCCCGCGCCCGTCGCAACAATTACGACATCATAACGCGATTGCAGAAAATGCGTCGTAACATCGCGCCCAAGCTCCACACCGTTAAAAAAATGAATGCCCATTCGCACCAAAACTCCGATTTCCTCGTCAAGAACGGCTTTCGGCAAACGATATTCGGGAATTCCGTAGCGCAGAAGTCCGCCCATTTTCGGCATCGCTTCAAATACGGCGGCATTATGCCCGGCTTTTTTCAAAAAGAATGCCGCCGTTAATCCGGCGGGTCCGCCGCCGACTATCGCAACGGATTTTCCCGACGACGGCGCGGTTTCGGGTACATACGCTTCGGCTTGTCCGAGTTCCCAATCCGCCGCGAAACGTTTCAAGCCGGCAATATTAACAGGCTTGTCCGCAAGCTTGCGGCGGCATTCCGCCTCACACGGACGCGGACAAATCCGCGCAACACTCGCCGGAAACGGATGTGCGTCTCTCATTAATTCAACCGCTTCCTTGAATTTTCCCGCCGCAATCAACGCGATATATCCTTGGCAATCGCTTTGCGCGGGGCAAGCAACTTGGCACGGTGCCTTGCAATCGCCCGTGTGTGCCGAAATCGTCAGTTCCAAAAGCGTTTTTCGCGACATCAAAATTTTTGGCGAATTCGTTGTCACGACCATTCCGTCACGAACCGCCGTTGCACACGCGCGCAACAAACGCGCATCGCCCTCAACCTCAACGATGCAAATTCCGCATGAGCCCGACGGCGCAAGCCCTTCGCCATAACATAAACTCGGAATAAAAATACCGTTCTTTGCCGCAACCTGTAAAATCGTCTGCTCCGCAAACGCCTCGCATTCAATTCCGTCTATATAAATGTGCATTTGAAAACCTCCCTATGTATTTATTTAAGCCTTAAATCTTTGAGAATTTGCGTCAAGATTATAGGCTTCTCCTTAAAAAATCCAGTGCGCGAATTGCCGAGCGTGTGCGAACAACGTTTCGGTTGCCGGAGATATTATGTTTTTCGGTTTGCGTTTTGCCGTTGATGAAATGGCCAATGTAAACAAGACCGACGGGTTTTTCGGGAGTGCCGCCGTCGGGACCTGCGATTCCGGTGATTGAAAGCCCGATGTTTGCGCCTGCGGACTTAGCCGCTCCTTCTGCCATTGCGGCGGCGGTTTCGGGGCTGACCGCGCCGTGGGTTTTCAATATTTCCGGCGAAACGGAAAGCCGTGCGGTTTTTGCCTCATTAGAATAGGTGATAAAGCTCTCGCGAAGAACAGCCGAACAGCCCGAAATTTCCACCAGCATTGACGAAACAAGACCGCCGGTGCAGGATTCCGCAACGGCAAGCGTGAGATTTTTCCCTTTCAATTTGTTTACAATAATTTCCGCAAGTTCGGCTTCGTCTTCGCCGTAAACCTGCGGATTGAGCCTTTTATAGATTTCATCGGCGACGGGCGCGATTATGTTTCGCGCCTCGGCTTCGTTTTCGGCGGAGGCGGTTATGCGCAACTGAACCTCACCGATTGTCGCGTACGGTGCAATTGTCGGGTTTGTCTGCGCATCGACTAAATCACGTAATTGCGATTCAACCGCTGTTTCGCCGATTCCGATTATTTTTAATGTACGCGAAAGAAAAATTTTATCCGATTTTCTGCGCAGAAAATTCGACGCGTAATTTTTAAACATCGGTTCCATTTCATGCGGCGGGCCCGGAAGCATGATTAATATTTTGCCGTCGCTTTCGATGCAAATACCCGGCGCGGAGCCGTGGTCGTTCTGCAAAATTTCCGCACCCTCGGGAACCAACGCGTTGCGTTCCACATTTTCGGGCAATGCACCGCCGGCGAAACGTTCCTTTATTCGCGCAAACGATTCTTCATGTGTGACAAGCTTACGCGAAAAAAATTCCGCCGCAACGGTTTTTGTAATATCATCCTGCGTCGGGCCAAGCCCGCCCGTTGTTATAACAATGTCGGCGTTGATAAAAGCGTGCTCTAACGCGTTCGCAAGCCGCGGGTGATTGTCCCCGACCGATGTATGCGTATAAACCGCCACACCCAGATTCGCCAATTCGCGAGACAAAAACGCCGCGTTGTCATTCACGATATTCCCCAAAAGAATTTCCGTTCCTACGGTTAAAATTTCTGCGTTAATACGAATCACTCCCGGCAAAATATGACTTATTCATTTTTTTCAACAACTCCGGCGCATCAAGTTCATACGGGCAATTTGATTTGCAATGTCCGCAATTTGTGCAGTCTTCGATGCGGCGCATGTTTTCCTGCCACTCGGGTGTTCTGAAATTTTCCGCGGGCATTCGTCCCAATAAAAATTCCATTCGAGCCGCCATCGGAATCGGAATATTCGCCGGACACGGCAAGCAGTATCCGCACGCGCGGCAGAAATTTTGCGCGAGTTCTTTTCTGTCGGCTTCGATTTCCGTAAGTAAAGTGTTATCTAAAACAGGCGGATTATTCTCGTATTGAATAATTTCTTCCAACTCGTGCATTTTTTGAATTCCCCAAATCGGAATTAATTCGCTGTATCGGCGCAAAAACGCGAACGCGGCTTTTGCGTTTGTAAGAATTCCGCCGCAGAGGGATTTCATTCCGAGAATACCGACGTTTTTTTCGCGGCAAATGTCGATTAACGCAAGCTCATCCTGTGATGATAAATATGAAAACGGGTACTGCATCGTTGCATACAAACCCGACTCGACCGCTTCAAACGCGAGATGCTTTTTATGCGCGGTGATTCCGATAAAACGAATTTTCCCTTCCGCTTTCGCTTTCAGCAAGCAATCGTACATTCCGTCTTCGCCGCCGGGCTGCGGAATAAATCCCGGACAGTGAAACTGCAAAACGTCGATATAATCCGTTTGCAACATTCGCAGACTGTTTTCCAAATGAGCAATAATTCCGTCCGGCGTTTGCGCTCCCGTTTTTGTGCAAATCACAATTTTTTTGCGGACATCACCCAATGCCGTGCCGATTCTGTCCTCGCTCGTCGAATACGCATTCGCCGTATCGAAAAGCGTTATTCCGTTTTCATACGCGCGTCGCAAAATCGCCGTGCTTTCTTCATACGGAATACGCTGAATCGGTATACAGCCGAAACCCGTTCTGCTCACACGCAAATTTGTTTTCCCGAAAAAAACCTGCTCCATCACAATCCGCTCCTTTACTAAACATTACCAGACTTCGCAAATATTTCACAGTATTTTTTTTAATCACGTCAATCCGGTTTTCTTTTCCATGTTGAAGAACACAGAGTGGTCATTTCATCAACGGAGAAGATAAATACCCGTAAAACAGCGGCGCGGCACAGATTAGTTAAGGACGTAACACGTTGACATTTCAGAGTTATTTAATGTTGCAAAAAATACGAATATGCCTTAGAATGGGCGCAGATTTATAATTATAGAAAGGGGATTTCAAAAATGAAATCAAACGTAGAGAGAGACGTTTTTAAACGCTTGTTCGCACTGCTTATGGCATTAATCATGTCCATGGGAATGCTGACGGGCGTTTTTGCCGAAACGGGAGACGCGGGCGGAATCGACGCTTTCAGTTCAGGCGTGCCTTGTGCGGCACCGACAACGACGGAAGTATTCAGATTAACCACCGCGCTTGCTTCGGGTGGCGCGCTTGCCTCCGGTTCTGACTGGGCGGCAATATCAGCTAAGGTACCTGCACTGGAGCGGATTTCAATAGCGGCGACCGGTGTAACTTACAACGGTACTGCTATTGTACTTACAGCCCCTGCTAACGGTCATGGAATACGTGTTAATCTGGCAGGAATAGTTACCGCAGGAAGACAGTACGATGTAGTTTTTTCGGGTACTCGCACCGGCGGAAATCAAGTGCGCGGAGAAATTCAAGCAGATCCGGGTAACGGCACTTGGGGGCCGTTTGTAAACGACGCATCGTTTAATGTGGCGGTTCCGTTAACCATCGACCAGCAATGGGTGGCAATACGCGCACACGACGCCGCCGCAACAGAAATTACCATAACAGAAATTACCATACACGAACGCGGAACGCGTGTTGCCGATTGCGGCGGAACATGTGCCGGATGTTATGGTGTATGTGCCGCTTCGATTGTGTGTTCATGCGCTCCGAAAGCGGTTACGGTTCCCACCGTTTCGGAAACACTGTACAGAATGTCAACGCATAGCCAAATTCAAGGTGTAGCCATAGGGCATCCCACTTCCTTCCCCGGCGGTTTTGGAAGCGACCCGCTTTGGGAGAGCAACATGGCAGGAAGAATTGCGATTATTCAAAGTGACGGTCCGAAAATTTTACAAACGCGCGCAAGAAGCGGCGGAGCAATCAGTTTAAGATTGGCTTATTTGGGTCTTTCTTCTCAACCCGCTGATGCCGCCGCATGGGCGGGACACAGAGTAATGGTTGTCGGCAGTGTGGTTGGCACGGTTCCGACGGGTGCTTCCGTTAACGTCGGCGGAGAAAGCGTTACCCCCGCGGCCGACGGAACTTTCAGCATAACACGCACTTTAGCGGCGGCTGATATAGCAGGTGCTACTCACACCGTTTCAATCGGAATTGCTCCCGCTGATATGAATGTTTATATTTACGATATCATCGTTCTTCCTCTCGAAGGAGCGCCCGGCGTTTCAAACGAATGGGATTTAACCGAGCCTTCGCTTGCGGGTTTATTTGCGGACAGATTTATGTTCGGAAATATTTGGAGTACGAATCAGCGCATGAATTTGCGTAATACGCAAGCCGGATACTTGCATCACTATAACGCCGTAACGGCTGAAAACGACCAAAAGGTAAGCAGTATTCTCAGAGGCTCTGCTTCAAACTGGACTTTCAACTGGTCAACATCCGACCAAATTGTTCAATGGGCGGAAGATAATGACCTTGCAATGGTCGGGCATACGCTGGTTTGGCATTCGCAGTCTCCGCAATGGCTTACGGGCACCGGAAGCTCGCTTGTAACCCGCGCACAGGCAATCGAAAATATGGAACGCTACATCAATGCCGTAGCGGAACGCTACAGAGGCAGAATTTATTCTTGGGACGTGCTTAACGAAGCAATAATGTCCGGCGGCGGAACAGATGCCGGCGATTGGCGCACACAATTGCGCACCGCAACTGGTGCGGCGGGTCAGGGTAATACGGTTGAAGCCGGTCCGGAATGGTTTAACGCGTTTGCAAACGGCGCGACGGGAAGCGAACACGGTTCCGATTTCGTTTACTATTCGTTTATGTTTGCGCGTAAAGCCGACCCGTTCGCAATTCTTTATTACAATGATTTCAACGAAGAAATTCCCGCAAAGCGCAACGCAATTGTCGGAATGATAAACGCGGTTAACAATCGTTGGGCGCGTGACACAGTAAACAATCCCGAGGCGGTTGCATCCGGAACTTACAACGGACGCCTGTTAATTGAAGGAATGGGAATGCAATCCCATTTTCATATGGGAACCGGAACCGGCTTTTCAGGCGCAACAAACTGGACTAATGTCGGTACGGCTGTAGCGGCCTATGCCGCAATTAACGGCTTGAGAGTAAGCGTAACGGAATTGGATGTCACTTCGGGAAATACAGCGGCAAATTTGACCGCTCAAGCTGACAGATACGGTCAACTCTTTGCATTGTATCTGCAACATTCCGATTCTATCGAACGTATTTCCATTTGGGGTAAGGCGGATAATCAAAGCTGGCGTTCGGCGGGTTTCCCGTTGATTTTTGACGAAAATTTCCAAACAAAAGCCGGTTTTGATTCGATTGTCGCATCGTTGACGGGTGTCGGCGCCGCAAATATTTCCGTGCCGGTTGTTACTAATTCATATAGAGCAGCCGACGGCACGGTTAACTCGGGCAACGAAATTAACATCGCCGGAACGGGCGCACCGTTCGGCGTTCAATTTATCGCAACGCAAAATAATTTTGCGCCGATTGCTTGGGAAATTTCTTCCGGAAGCTTACCTCCGGGACTCAGACTTGTTTCTGCCACAGGTGCGATAATCGGAACGCCCACTGCACAAGGCGAATTCAGCTTTATCGTTCGCGCGGCAAACGCGGCGGGCAACAATTCACACGAATTTAAAATTATAATCGGCGATTCGGTTGCTCCGACAGTACCCACCACTTGGACAAATATTTGGAACGACAGAATTCATTTAAAAACTCGCGTTCCGGGAAATATACCCATGACAGTAACTCCGAGTGCAACCGGGCTTCTTGTAGCAAACCGCGGAACAGGCGGAAATGACCACAATAACGGTATCGGCTTTGACTTGGCGGCGCTTCGTTTATTGGGCGGCGGTCCGGGCGAAGTTGTAATCGAAGGCTTTGCAATCGACTACGACCTTCCTGAATTTGCTCACGCATCAGACCCGCCCGCAATGCAAACACAGGGGCTTGTTCCAAACCAAAGCCCGCTTATCGAAAGCGATGGAACATTTGTTGTCACAATACCCGTAACCACAACTATTGCCGCCAACATCGCCGACCCGACCAATTGGCTTTGGTTAAATAACGGCGGTCACGGTATCCCTGTTTTATGTACGCAGCATACGCCGATGAATTTCAATTTCCAAATAACGGATATTCTTGTGGACAATGTTTCGATTCTCGAGCTTCTCGGTACGAGCGGCGGCGTTACGCCACCTCCTCCGCCCCCGCCATCTTCCGCGAAGGATGTAACGGCAGTCGGTACTCCCGCCGGCGCTAATATCAGCGGAACAAATATTACCGCAAATGTCGCGAACGGCGTTTCATCTTTAACCGTTGCGGTTACTACAAGCGCGAATTCCACATGGGCGTTGCTTCGCAACAGCAGTGAAATTGCGAATAAAGTCGTAACGCTTAACGTCGGCGCGAACACTTTCACCATAAGAGTGACTGCGCAAGACGGCACAACCAAAGATTATACCTTAACCATAACCCGTGCGGCGGCATCTACGGGCGGCGGAGGAGCCGGCGGTGTAACAGGCGGAGGAACAGGAGGCAGTAGCGGCGGCGGACTTATCGGCCGTCAGGTGACATCGACTACGCCGACAACACCCACCCCGACGACAACACCGCCTACAACCCCTGCGACAACCCCTGCGCCGACAACTCCTGTAACTCAACCCGCGCCGTCTGCGGTTCCCGCGCAAAACGCGGTTGTTAATACCGTGCCGAATGATTCGGGTATTGGCGCTTCTGTTTCCGTTT
Source organism: Clostridiales bacterium (assembly GCA_031254075.1). Lineage (GTDB taxonomy): Bacteria > Bacillota > Clostridia > Lachnospirales > WQUN01 > WQVC01. Next base: position 1,170 of record JAIRVD010000124.1, on the reverse strand, counting down.
CCGTTGATTCGGGCGGCTCGGCGACATTCGGTTCACCCGTTACCGTATCGGTTGAAATAGGCGAACTTCCCGCCGACGCAAATCCGAACAGAATTGTTGCGACTCTCGAAGACGGTACCATTGTCGGCGGTTCTTACAATGCCGTTACGGGCGAATTCACATTCTCAACGACCGTTACGGGCGACTTCGTTATCTCTTATGAAGAGAATCTGCATCGTTTTATACTTCAAATCGGCGACCGCAATATAATTGACCTTTGCGGCAACGCGGATGAAGCCGTTGCGGTAATGGATGTTACGCCGGTGATTGTTGACGGCAGAACGGTAGTTCCGTTGCGCTTCCTTGCGGATGTTCTCGGTGCGAACGTTGCATGGAACGACGCAACACGCGAAGTTACGCTGACTAAGGACGGCAGAACTCTTGTAATTCCAATCGGCTCGACCACACCCGAGCTAATTACTCTCGGCATGGACGTTCCCGCGCAGATAATCGACGGCAGAACCATGGTTCCCGTTCGTTTTATTGCGGAATTCTTCGGCGCGTTCGTTGATTGGGACGCGGCTGCGCAGACGATTGAGATTGTGAGCAAATAAATAAAATTACCAAAAACAGAATAGTATGCCCTTGCTTTTGCGGGGCATACTATTTTTTATGATTACAAGATTTTTTATTTACGGCGCACTCGGATGCCTTATGGAAGTCTTATGGACGGGGCTTTGCGCGATTAAGGACAATAATGTAAAAATGAGCTCGCAAACCAGCCTGTGGATGTTTTTGATTTACGGTATGGTGATTTTTCTTGAACCGTTTTTTCATATGGTTTCGCCGTTGCATTTTATGCTGCGAGGAATGATTTACGCGGCTCTGATTTTCGCGGGAGAATTCGTAACGGGCTCGCTTTTGAAAAAAGCCGACGCCTGTCCGTGGGATTACAGCCACATGCGTTACAATGTAAAAGGAATTATCAGCGCGAATTATATACCTGCGTGGATAACTTTGGGTCTTTTTTACGAGCAGGTTTATTGGACATTGGTATAATTTAGTATATAATTGCCCCGAAAGGGGTTTTTATAATGCGTTGGGTTATTGGATATGTGTCGGCACTGTGCGTGCTTGTGCTGATTATCAGCCAGAGTGTAATCATACCCACGTTTTTTATGCCCTTTTTCA
>JAIRVD010000179.1 GCA_031254075.1 Clostridiales bacterium | reverse complement strand
AACATACGAAGGAAATGAAATAAAAATTTCGTTCGCGGAGGTTTTGGATGCGGACGGAAATTTTTATAAGGAAAATTACCGTACGGCAAAATCGGAATTAAAATACATTTGTCGAAAAGGAGTGCAAAGTTACAAACCAAAGTTTACATTTTTCGGTTTCAGATATATCCGCGCAGAAAATTTCCCCGGCGAAATCAAAGCGGAAAACATCACGGCAATTGCGATATATTCTGATATGAAGCGAACAGGTCGGATTTCTTCTTCCGACGCGCTTTTGAACCGATTTTTCGAAAACGTTATTTGGGGGCAGAAGGGGAATTTTCTTGATGTTCCGACGGATTGTCCTCAGCGTGACGAGCGGCTTGGCTGGACGGGAGACGCGCAGGTTTTTATAAAAACTGCGTCATACAATTTCGATGTGCAAAAATTTTTTACGAAATGGCTCGCCGACTTAGCAATCGCGCAATGCGAAAACGGAAGCGTTCCGCATGTTGTACCCGACACTCAGCAGGGTAGGGGAGGCAGTGCGGCATGGGGCGACGCGGCAACGATTTGCCCGTGGCAGATTTATCAAACGTATGGCGATAAAAAAATTTTGGAAAATCAATTTGAAAGCATGTGTAAGTGGGTGGATTTCATCACGGCGACAACGCGCGACGAATTCCTGTGGACGGGCGGAACGCATTTCGGCGATTGGCTCTCATTGGAATTGCCGCCTCCGGAGGTTCCCGACATTCGCAGAGGCGCGTCGCGGCACGACTTAATCGCGACGGCGTTTTACGCGCATTCTGCGGGGCTTGTTGCACAGGCGGGCGGGGTTCTCGGTAAAAATGTTTCATCATATAAAATATTACGCGAAAAAATTACAGAGACGTTCAAAAAAAAATTCAAAGAAAATTTTACAACGCAAACAGAATTTATTCTCGCATTGCAGTTTGATTTATGCGAAAATCCGCAATCGGTCGCGGACGCACTTGCGAAAAAAATCGCCGCAGACGGCAACTGCCTTAAAACCGGTTTCGTAGGAACGCCGTATATTCTGCATGTATTAAGCCGCTACGGATACACAGAGTCGGCGTATACGCTGTTGCTTCGCCGAGAATATCCGTCGTGGCTGTATCCTGTGACAAAGGGCGCGACAACGATTTGGGAGCGTTGGGACAGCATAAAGCCCGACGGTTCGTTTCAAACGGCGAATATGAATTCGTTTAATCACTACGCATACGGCGCGGCAGCGGATTGGATTTACGAAGTCGCCGCGGGAATTTCGCCGCTTGAGCCGGGTTTTGCAAAAATAAAAATCGCGCCGCAGCCCGACCCAAGATTGGAATGGCTTTCGGCGCGAATTGATATATGCCGGAACGCGAAAACATCTGACTATGGAAAAATTATTTCGAAATGGCAATATGAAAACGGAAAAATCCGTTACGAAATCGAAACGCCTTCACCCGCAGAAATTATTATTGACGGAAAAGTTTACAACGTTCAAAATGGTATATACATCTTTTATGGAGGTATTTAATATGCATGACCCTCATATGCGCGAACTGCGTTGTGCGCGTTGCAAAGAGATTTACACTATCGGCGAAGGGCTTCCGCCAAAGTATTGCCCAAAATGCATGGCAGTCAGAGAAGAACATATTAAGCATCTCTACGAAATTATCACCGAAAACAAAGGAATCTGCGCGATGCAACTGCAAAACCGTTCAGGTTTACCGCTTTCGTTAATTACGGATTTAATCAACAACGGCGACCTTTCACTCAGTGTCTCCGCCCCCTGATATACTGTGGAGCGGCGCAGTATAACTAAAGCGGCATAACAAAAGTTGCGATTGCGACGGAATGCAAAATCGAAGCGGCGTTTACGAATAAATGGAAAACGGAATGCATGTATTTCTTTTTCTTTCCGAATGCGTAGAATAAAACGCCGACAGTGTACAGCACGCCGCCGATAAGAATTAAGATAAAAAACGGTGCGCCGAGAACTTCAACAAGAAGCGGCACGCGAAAAATCGCCATCCAGCCCATTCCGAGATAGCAGGCGATGGCGAAATATTTGAATTTTTGACGGTTAATTGCCGTAAGTGTAACACCGAGAACGGCAAATCCCCAAATCACACCGAACATAATCCATGCATCCAAAGGATATACTTCGCGGAATTTCGTCAACAAAATTGGCGTGTAAGTTCCCGCGATTAATAAGTAAATTGTGCAGTGGTCTAAAATGCGAAAAACTTTTTTCGGCATTTCTATTTTAAGCCCGTGATAGATACTTGACATCGTGAATAATAAAATCACCGTTATACCGTAAATTATTCCGCTTACGATGCCGAGGACATTTTGATTTAACGCTGCAACAATTACGCAGGCAATCAGCGCGACTACTCCAAGCCCTCCGCCGACGATATGTGTAATCATATTAAAGCGTTCTTCGCCTATAGTGTAATTAGGAAGTGCTTTCTCCATAAAAACTCCAATCCGGGTTTCGTCCCACAAATTCTTCCAAGCTGAGAATATTATTTTCATACATATACATAGATATACCCATGCCGACATAAGTTATATGCCACGGCTCGTGAATGTAGCCCGTGATGTGTGTCGTTTCCGCGCGGTAACGAATTATGAAACCGTGATTATGCGCGTTTGCGGCAACCCATCTGCCCGTCGGGGACGGCTCACGCGCGTCCAACAATCCGCCCGGTCCCCACAAATCAATAGCGCGACCTGTTTGATGTTCGCTGTGATGTGCGCGCGCAACGCTTCCGTCGCGCCGCCCGCCGTTTTCCCATAATTCAGACTGACGCTGAGAAGTGCGATACGCGGAAGTCGCCAACAAATCAAGCTCTTCTTCCTGCGCTGCGGCACGCAAACTATGAAATGCCTCAACGGTTTCGGGAGTTGCGCGAAGATAACACTCGTCGTCATTTACGGGAACAAGCTCATACGGAACAAATCCGTTCGGCAAACGCAAATTAGGCGTAAGCAACAACGGATTTTCATCCCGATTCATCCGAATATTCGAATAACGCGGCAAATACGCAGTTGAATTAACCATCCAAATAATCGTTTCGGTCGGAAGGTCGGGGCGGTCTTGTTGAAAGTCCGCATACGGAACGGAATTCTCGCTCATATAAAACGGAAGCGCGTGAAATTGCACCGGAATCGGCGGCGCGGGCGGGCGCGGAGTAGGGGACGGTGTAGGCACGGATGTTATAATCGGCATAATTTCCGTCTCGCTTGTAATGAAGGTTTCATCGGAAACACCTTCACGCGGCGGCATAATCGCTTGAAGCCAGGATGTTGTTTCAAGCACGGCATCCGAAACATAATATGTATCATTTTGCGTTCCGAAAGCCGGAACGATATTGGTACGCGGAATGGGAACGGTTATTCCCAATATCGAAAACACCGCGAACGCAACAAAAATCACGGCGGCAAAAATCATGAAGAACGTACCGACGCCCGCAAGAAATCTTATTCTCGCGTTACGCCTGTCGTTATAGTAAGAACGATACATTCGTTTCTTCCCGTACACATGAATCCCCCCGCATCAAAAAAGGGTCGCTTTCGCAACCCTTGAAGTATAACACGAAATTTATTCTATCGCCATACGATGCATTTCCTTTTTCAGGCGTCCGATGATTTTTTTCTCGAGACGTGAGATGTATGATTGCGAAATGCCGAGCATGTCGGCGACTTCCTTCTGCGTTTTTTCCTCGCCGCCGCTGTAAAGTCCGAAGCGGAGCTCCACAATTTTCTTTTCGCGATTTGATAATTTTTCTAACGCGACATTAAGAAGTTCTTTGTCAACTTCGTCTTCCAAGTCGCGCGAAATTATATCGACTTCCGTTCCGAGAATATCGGAAAGAAGCAGTTCATTACCTTCCCAATCAATATTCAACGGCTCGTCAATCGAAATTTCTGATTTCGTCCGCGTGTTGCGCCGCAGATACATTAAAATTTCATTTTCAATGCAGCGGCTTGCGTATGTCGCGAGTTTTATTTTTTTATCCGGGCGGAATGTATTAATTGCTTTTATCAAACCGATTGTTCCGATTGAAATTAAATCCTCAACGTTTATTCCCGTATTTTCGAATTTTCGCGCAATGTATACCACCAAACGCAAATTGCGTTCGATTAAAATCGCCTTCGTTCCCGTGTCGTCGTCGCTTCCGAGTAAATCCAACAATTTTGCTTCCTCGTCCGTACCGAGAGGCGCAGGCAAAACCTCACTGCCGCCTATGTAGTAACTGGATTCAACCTGTTCTTTCTTCAGTGCCAACGCTCCGAGAATCATGTCTCTTGCTTTAAAATAAATCGCGCCTATCATAGAGGCACCTCCCATGGGGGTATATTAATGGGAGTATAAAGCGCGAGGTGGGCGTAATTTGTCATTTATAATAAATCGAAAAAAAAATTATTGACAAAATGCCGTACGAGAATATTTAATACAAAAAAAAGGAGAGGAATAAAAACTTTGGACACAAAAATTAATAAAACACGAACTGATACGCAAAAAATGGCTTTGCTTGGAATTCTTGCGTCAATGGTGTTGGTATTGCAATTGATGGCGGTAATGCTGCCGATTTTTCCGTTTACAATCGCAACGGTATTGCTGCCGATTACAATCGGCGCGGCGTTATGCGGAATTTACGCGGGTGCGTGGCTTGGATTGGTTTTCGGGCTTGCGGTGTTACTTAGCGGAAACGCCGTTGCGTTTATGGCGGTTAATCCCGGCGGAACGATTCTGACGGTTCTTGTAAAAGGAATGCTCGCGGGTCTTACCGCCGCGGCGTTATATAAATTGTTGGAAAAAACAAACAAGTCATTGGCTGTCGTTGCGGCGGCAATAATTTGTCCGATTGTCAATACCGGAATTTTCGTAATCGGATGTTATTTGTTTTTCATGCCGACAATAGAAATCTGGGCAAGCGAATTTGGTTTCCAAAGCGCAACGGCATATCTATTTACGGGAATGATTGGA
>JAIRVD010000299.1 GCA_031254075.1 Clostridiales bacterium | reverse complement strand
AAGGGACGCGTGGAATTCAATGATGTTGAATTTTCCTATGAAGAAGGACAGCAGGTACTTAACCGCATAAATTTCGTTTGCGAGGAAGGAGGCACGATTGCGCTTGTCGGTCCTACAGGCGCGGGCAAAACCACGGTTGTAAATCTGCTGAGTCGTTTTTACGAATTAAGCGGCGGTCAAATTCTTATTGACGGCTTCGATATTTCAAACGCAACGCTCGCGTCGTTGCGCTCGCAAATGGGAATTATGCTGCAAGACAGCTTTCTGTTCTCGGGAACAATCATGGAAAATATTCGCTACAGCCGCCTCGACGCAAGCGACGACGAAGTAATTGCCGCGGCAAAAGCCGTTTGCGCACACGATTTCATCATCGAAACGGAAAAAGGCTATCAAACCGAAGTCAACGAACGCGGCAGCCGGCTTTCCGTCGGACAAAGGCAGCTTATCTCATTCGCGCGCGCGCTTCTTGCCGACCCGCGCATTTTGATTCTCGACGAAGCCACGGCGAACATCGACACACGCACAGAAAAAGCATTGCAGGAAGGCTTGCGCAAGCTTATGCTCGGCAGAACGTCGTTTGTAATCGCCCATCGGCTTTCCACCGTCACACACGCGGATTTAATTATGGTAGTTGACCACGGCAGAATAATCGAAAGCGGCACCCACGATGAATTAATGAAGCTAAAAGGCGATTATTTTAATTTGCATAGGGAGGTAATCTAATGTTGAACGAGGCTTTATCACTTTACGAATTTGAAAATCCGGTCACGGAGTTTATTCGTCACAACGAAAATTTAACATACAAGGTGACGGACGGCGAAAAAAAATATTTATTAAGATTTCACAAGCCGACGGAAAATCTAAACATGCATTTTTTTCGCATGGGAAAAACAGTCGAGGATTTGGCAAACGGCGAAATTCAAATACGAAGATTTCTTGCGAAAAAAGGAAATGTAAAAGCGCAGCAGGCAATTCTCAACAAGCACGGCAACGCGGTTTCCATTCTCGAAGACAAAACGATTGTCACGGTTTTGGAATGGCTCGACGGCGAAATATTGGTTTCCATGCCGGTTCCCGATTCCGAAACTGCGGAAAAAATCGCTTTCGAAATGGGAATTATAATCGGAAAAATGCACAATGATTTTTCCGGTTTGACATTAAACAATCGTTATGTTTATGATGCCGCGCTGTTGGAAGCGTCAATCGACGAAATGAAAAGCTTCAAACGCGGAACACATGACAGGCAAATAAATATAATAATCGAAACATTGAAATATATTCGGGATTATTTTCACGGCGCAGCCAACAGACTTACGCTGACCCACGGCGATTTCAATAAAACTAACATCATTTACAATAACGGCTCATTCGCCTTGATTGATTTTTCATTGTCCGGCTACAGCCTGCCCGAAACAGATTTGTCGATGGCGTTGATTCATTCAAACGATGAAGTCTTAAACAGAAAAATTTTATCGGGATATCAGTCGGTATGTAAAATTGAAATTGATTTTCACGCGATAGAAGTGTGTCATTGCTGGAATCCCCTGCTGTTTTTGGTGTTGCTTTCCAAACCTTCGGTAAATGAAGAATGGATTATCAATAACCAACCGCATTGGAACGAAAAGATACAGAATTGGTGTGATAATCTTTTCCTTCCGTTGCTGAACGGCAAAACGCGGGACGTTTGCAGATAAATTCCCGGTGCGGCGTTTTTAACGTGCGAGAGTGACTATCGTAAGCCCGCGCTCGCGGGCGAGGCGGGTGGTTTGACCGGCTCCGGAGAGACCGCACGTCATACACGCAATGCAAATATCACTGTTTTTTACAAGGTATTTGTCTCTTTTCCTCAAACATCCGTCGTAATATTTTTCCGTCATCCAAATTTTTGCGTCCGCAAAGCGAAGAGCGTTATCCAGACGCTCTTTTTCATGCGGAGTCCAGTTGACCGCATAGTTCTCTTTGAACGGAAAAATAAGGAACAGTATAATCGGCAAACCACGGTCTTTGAGATTGATTGCAATTTCTGCCGCAAGCAAATCGAAACCCCTTGCCCCGCCATTGTACATAAATGTCGTGCCGTTTTCGTCAATCAACGAAATTAGTTTTTCTTCAAGGCTTGCTTTTATGTCGGCTGTTTTTTCTTCCGTAATATTTCGGTTGCCTGCAGTGCAAATTTTTAACATATTATTCTCCCAACTTGTAATATGTACAAACCGATTAAAATAAAAAGGCGCGTAGAGAAGGCGGATAAACCGCCAACAACTACACACCGTCAAATGTAAATAACGTCACACAACAACCTTTTTTGCGATATTGAAAGAGGTGGGACAAGAAGGTATAATCAAGGCTGTCGCGTTGAACAGGGCTTTTGACCCTGCGGTGTAGCTGATGGGCATTGAATCTCTACACTTCCATGAGGTGTTCCAGCACCGTCATGGACCTCGCGGCATTTTACATTTTGTACTGCTTTTACCGTATTTTAATCGGCTTAGGCAAATAGTAGCACATGGCGACATCATTCGCAAGTGGTTTTTTTGAAATGCGTCAGTATAGGCAACCCCCCCAAAACACGCTGAGACGAACTTCGGATGAAGCGATGGTTTTCGGAGGTTGCCTGAAGAACTCAGAGTGGTCATTTCATCAACGGAGAAGATAAATACCCGGAAAACAGCGGCGCGGCGCGGCTCACTTCGCGGCAATCACAGGCAGCCGATGCAGTACGCGTGTGGAAAT
>JAIRVD010000269.1 GCA_031254075.1 Clostridiales bacterium | reverse complement strand
CCACTGCCATTTGTATTCGAATTTAGCGGTGTCGAGCGGCTCATAATTTGCCGTGTCGATATAGTGCTTTTTCGTCGCGAGACAGGCATCCATTATCGTTAAATCCTGATACGGAAGCGCAAGATTCACCACAACCTGCGGGTCGAACGCTTCAATTAATTTCACAAGCTCCGCGACATTGTCCGCGTCAACCTGCGTCGTATGAATTTTCGTTTTTACTTCTTTTGCTTCAAGTTCCGCCTTCACTTCGTCGCATTTGTTTTTTGTACGGCTCGCAATCATTATTTCCGAAAAAACTTCATGATTCCGACAGCATTTGTGAATCGTTACCTTTGCAACTCCGCCGCAACCGATTATTAATGCTTTTCCCATTTTTTCACCCTTTTCTCGTAATTTTCAAAAAAGCCGGCAACTCTGCCGACTTTTTCATTTTTCGGAGATGAGACGATTTGAACGCCCGCGCCGGTTGCCCGGCCTATCGCATTTCGAGTGCGACCCCTTCAGCCACTTGGGTACATCTCCATTGTTCGCCAAGAGAAATTATACATAATGAAGGGGAAAACGCAAGTGTTATAAATTCGTCTCAGCGGGTTTTCGGGGATTGACTGTACGTGATGGTATTGCAAAAATCGGTGCAACGTTCGCCTTGTTTGAACGACGCGGGAGCGTCTTGCCACGAAAGCAGCAACGGCGCGGTTACGGCGAATGAATTTTTTTCCCATGATTCGCTGTGCGTTCCGAAATCGAAGATTAAATTGTAAAAAAATATTTCATCGGTTTCGTTCACCGGGTCGTAGCCTTTTTGAAAAACGTTGTGGGCGTTGTGACGGATGCCCAGAATTTTTCCGTCGAGGTGGTTCTCGTTGAGAAGAATAATTAAATCCGCGTCGTGGTTGTTTACTTCTATCGGAATTGCGTATCTGCGTGCGTTTTCGGTACATGAAATCGGAAAAAGACTTACATATTCGCCGTTGATTGTCGGCCAAATATTTTCCGAGAGGGTAGGGGATTGCAGCCCCGCCATTCGGAATGTTCCGTCTTCCAACGGCTGCCACAGAACGAGTTCGTCGCAAATGCTTTCGTTGTCATTTGCGCTTCGCACAAGTTTATCGAAAAAACGGTGAAGAAATTGCGTGTACGCGGTATTCATTTCCAGTGCGGAGTAGGTACGAAGCGACGGAATGCCTTCCGATTTTCCGCCGTAAATATAAAACGTACTAAGTCCGTAAATTTCTACATCGGAATTGTGGCGATTATACGTAACGCAATTTTCGAGTGCGCGAAGAACAGCTTCCGATTGGAACGGAAATTTATCGGCAAGCTGAATTGCCATGTCGCCGATATCGACCATGTCGGCGTAATTGTCGCGCGGACTGCCCTCGCCGAAGGTTTTTGTGTTTGCGCGCCGAACGGCGACATTGCGAAACGCGGGATAGGAAATTTCGGCGTCATTAAAATCGACGGAGCTTCTCGACATCAGCCATCCCATTGCGTCCATTACGCGTGAAGCTTTTTGCGTATCAATCACCGAAAGCGTCAGAATTTCTTCATCAGCCAAGCCGTGCGCCTCGTAGAATTCCATAAATGTATCAACTATGATTTCGCCGAGCTCGAAGCCGTCGATTTCGGCATTTTCATTTAGTGCCGACAAAAAATGATAGTTCCAGCCTTCGCCCGGCTCTAGGTCTTCCGCGGCGATTAAAACTTTTGCGTAATCGCTTGCAAGAATAGCCATTTCGACCGTCGCCATTAAGCACGCGTCAAAGCCGAGAAATTCCAATTGCGTTTCATCCAAGTCCGCCTCTTCGAAGGCTTTTTTCATATCCAACAGCGATAAACTCGCGTCATTGAATTTTTCATCATGCCCAAATCCCGCAATCGAACCGCCGCCGTGGTCCCACATGATTAAACCGTATTTTTGCGCGGGAAAGTTGTTAATGCCGAATTTCAAAAAATCTCTCAAAGTATCGGGATTGCCCATGTTTACCTTGCCCATGTTCTGCAATTCATATAAATAACCGTCGGTGAGTTGCCAGATTACGCATTCCGTTTCCGGAATCGCGTTGTTTTGCCAGCGCATCGTTCCGCCGGTTAAGATGATTACATTCGCGTTGCGCGAGTCTAAGCCCGAATCAAGCATTTCCGTTAAATCGTCCGTTGCCGCGCCGAATTCGCTTTCCAAATCCGAGCCGTTCATATAGACCATTATTGTGTACGGCGCGTTTTTGCCGGCTTTGACAGTTTTATAAAAATCGGTAACAGCAATTCCCCACGCGCACAAAACAAAAACCAACACAAACAAAATATTCATGTGAAAAGAATTTTTTCGCATAAAATTTCACCTCATCTTAATTCTTGCAAAAATCAAAAAAATATGTATCTTGAAAGAAGAAGGGGTGACTTATGGCGAAAAAAACTGACCGCGCGATTGCCGTGGCGATTTTATCGGAAATTCTGGACGAGGGTGCGTATGCGAACATTGCGCTTCGCAAAACGTTGGCGGGCGTGGAGGCGAGCGCGCAAGCCCGCGCGTTTATCACGGAAATGGTAAACGAAACGCTGCGCAATTTAATTTTAATCGACCATGTAATAGGAAGTTTCTCAAACACGCCAACGGCGGAAATGAAGCCGTTTATCAGAAATCTTTTGCGAATTTCGGTTTGTCAGATTCGTTTTTTGGAAAGAATTCCCGAACGCGCCGCCGTAAACGAAGCCGTCGTTCTAGCCAAAGCATACGGATTCGAGCGGCTGACCGGTTTCGTAAACGGCATTCTGCGCAACATCGCCCGCGAACCCGAAAAGCCGGGCTTTTCGCCAAAAGACCTTGCGTTGCGATATTCATATCCGCCGTGGATGATTAACTCACTCATAAAATGGCTCGGTGCAAAAGGCGCGATTGAATTCTGCGAAAATTCTCACAAGCCCGCCCCTGTTACGATTATAAAAAACACATTAAAAAATAATTTAGTAGAATCATTGGAATCGGAAGGCGTTGAGGTTTCGCCTGTTGATGAAAGTGAAAATATTTTCGCTTTACGCCACACAGGTGATATTGCAAAGTTAAAAGCGTTCCGCGAGGGGCTGTTCATCATAACAGACCCCGGCGCGATGGCTGCGGTTAACGCACTCGACGCAAAACCGGGGCAAACAATAATAGACCTCTGCGCCGCACCCGGCGGAAAATCTTTTGCGCTTGCGTTTCAGATGAACGACACGGGGCGAATTCTTTCTTTTGATATTCACGCGCATAAAGTGGATTTGATTCGACAAACAAAAAAACGCCTCGGGCTTTCGATTGTAGAGCCCGGCGTTTCAGACGCGTTGGTTTTTAATCCGAAATTGCAAAATTTTGCGGATGCCGTTCTTCTTGATGCGCCTTGTTCGGGACTCGGAACGATTCGCAAACATCCGGAAATAAAATACACGCGCACTCCCGATGATATTCAAGTTTTAGCGAAGAAACAAGCAAAAATGCTCTCAAATGCCGCAAAATATGTAAAACCCGGCGGAATTTTAGTCTACTGCACCTGCACCGTCGCGAAAGTAGAAAACATAGATGTAATTGAAGAATTCATCGAATCGCACGAAAACTTCATCCTCGAAAACGCAGAGCAAACCCTTCCGTGCGAATCTTCAGACGGATTTTTCACCGCGCGGCTTCGAAAACCAAAATGAAAATGAAGGCAATTATTTCACATATTGCGACACGCTGAAAACCGTATTTTCTCGCGGCTTCTTCACCAACGCGCCGAATTTCTGACATTAATCTTCTCCGTTGATGAAATGACCACTCTGAGTTCATCAACACGGAAAAACCTTTTCAATTTTCTTTTTCGTGTTATTCGTGTGAGAATTAGGTTAATGTGCATATTTATACTTTTGTTTTTCGACTTAATATCATTTCATCATATTTTTCAAATAATATTTCTCCTTCATCCGTGACATATTTACGTTCCTCCGTAAATAATTCTGTTACGAATTCTTTTCTAAATTTCCCATGCTCTTTATACATGTTCAATGCAAAATCAATTTGATCAATTGGTTCTATGCAGCTACCATAACGAGCCATTTCAAATATTTCTTTTATAATATTCCAAAGAAAATACAATATTGCTAAAAGCAACACCATGCCATATGCTGATTTTGTAATAAAAAACAACAAAGCCGAAACCAATATAGCAATGGCTGAAAATATCAAATTCAGACCAACCACTTTTATTAGTTTTTTCAATTTTATATTGCCTATACATTTTTTGCATACAGGAACCACAATTTTACCTTTTCTGTTTCCTTCTTTCTTCGCGGATACTGTGTATGGTTGGAACATAAAATGGTCATTTTTGTTTTTTTCTGTATCGCAATTAATTTTTGCATTACATTTCATGCAGTTGTATTCGCTCATTTCGTCTGCACCATCCCTTTTTTTTGATAACCATTTCCAAATATTTCAATCGTTATTGTATCTCATTCACTTTAAGATGGAAAGTCATTTAAGTAGAGGTTAAATTTTTCATCCATTTATTTCCTCTGATGCGCAGTATGCAAATGACGGTTTTTAATGCCTCGTCCATTTTCATAACAATATAGACGAGCGGAACAGGCAGTCTAAACACAAACGCAAACACTGC
>JAIRVD010000231.1 GCA_031254075.1 Clostridiales bacterium | reverse complement strand
AATTACAGCATTCGGAAATATATTCCGCTCTCTTATACGTTTCAATGCGTGCAATGTCCACTTTATTTTATTGTCACAGCATAATTGGCGCAAGATATTTAAATCTGTCATCTTGTAATCTCCGTAGCACCGCCCATGTACGGAATCAGCGCGTCGGGGATTTTTATACTGCCGTCGGCTTGTTGGAAATTTTCGATGATTGCGGCGGCGGTGCGTCCGACGGCGAGTGCGGAACCGTTTAATGTGTGAACGAAGGCGGGCTTGTCGGCGGGATTGTCTTTGTAGCGAATTTGTGCGCGGCGTGCTTGGAATGCTTCGAAATTGCTGCAGCTGGAAATTTCTACATAGCGGTTATAGCTTGGCATCCAAACTTCAAGGTCGTAGGTTTTTGCGTTGCTGAAACCGAGGTCGCCCGCGCAAAGATTTACAACACGGTAGGGCAACCCGAGTTTTTGCAAAATATCTTCGGCGTCGGCGGTGAGTTTTTCATGTTCCGCATAGGAATCTTCGGGGCGTGTGAGTTTTACGACTTCTACTTTGTCGAATTGATGCAGACGAATAAGCCCGCGTGTGTCGCGCCCTGCCGCGCCTGCTTCTTTCCGAAAACTCGGCGTGTACGCGCAAAACTGAATCGGCAAACGTGCGCCGTCCAAAATTTCTTCGCGATGAATATTCGTAAGCGGTGTTTCCGCCGTCGGAATTAAAAAATAATCCGTGTCGGAAAGGTGGAACAGCATTCCCTCCTTGTCCGGCAACTGCCCGACGCCCTCCATACTGCGGCGATGCGCGATAAACGGCGGATAAATTTCTTCGTAGCCACAGCGCGTGTGACGGTCGAGCATGAAATTAATTATCGCACGCTCCAACCGCGCGCCAAGCCCGCGAAACATCATAAACCTTGCGCCCGCAATCTTCACAGCCGTTTCGGTATCCAATATGCCAAGCTCTTTTCCCAAATCCCAATGCGGCTTCGGCTCGAAATCAAATTTCGTCGGCTCGCCGAATTTGCGAATCTCAACATTTTCGCTCTCATCCAAACCTTCCGGAACACTCTCATGCGGCGTATTCGGAATCCCCATAAGGAACGTTTCCAATTCTTCGTCAACGGCACGAACCTCCGGCTCCAAATTCTTAATCGCGTCGGAAAGCTCCTTCATTTCAGCCATAATGGGCGCGATATCCTTTCCCTCTTTCTTCATTGCCGGAACCTGCTTGCTCACCGCATTCTGCTTCGCCTTCATTTGCTCCGAAGTATTCATAAGCTCGCGCCTTTTTTTATCCAAGCTTTCAAACCGCTCCAATTCAAAATCCTTGCCGCGCTTTGCAAGCGATTTTTTTGTTTCCTCAAAATTTTCACGTAAAACCCTAATATCAAACATTTAATTATCTCTCCAGTCCTCAATTTTTAATAATTTTACACGCTCAAACTCACGGGTATTATTTGTGACGAGAATAAGCCCTTCCGAAAGCGCGTGGGCGGCAATCAGCATATCAAGCTCGCCGATGGGTGCGCCCTTACTTTTTAATGATGTGCGAATTTTACCATAACATTCGGCAGATTTGACGGTAAAATTCAATGCCGTTATGCCCGAAAAAAAGTTGGCAAGGTTTTCGGCGTTTTGCGCAGGTTTCGCGCTGTTGAATACTCCATAATACAATTCGGAAGCGGTAATAGTCGATATTGTAATTCCTTCATTAACGTGTTTGCGATAACGCTCGACAACATCACTGCAATTTTTCATAAGAAAAATGCAAGTGTTGGTATCCAACATATATTTCACAGCGATTCTCTTTGCACAGCTTCCGCGTTTTCGGCACGAGCCGTCTCAATTGACACGAAAACATCATCGCTAAACTTGCCAAGGCTTGAATAAAAAAGATTGTCGGCGTCATTCTTCGGATACAAAATAACCGTTTTTCCGAATTTCGAAATACCCACTTCATTTCCCTCAAACCGAAATTCCTTAGGAAGACGCACAGCTTGGCTTTTTCCGCTTGCAAATAATTTTGCCGTCTGCATAGTTACCACCTCGAAAAAAGTATATATTTGAATATCTACCGCGTCAAGGGTGATTACGCACTCGCGAACGCTCAAACGAAAGCGTGTTTCTAACATTGTCCTTGGCATGTTCGCTCAATTGTCTGTATTCATCTACAACCATTCTTTCGTCCTCGCTTAAAAATGACGGAATTGATTCTTGACGACCCAATAAATAATCCGTGCTGACATCAAAAAAATCGGCGACAAGACATAGTGTTTCATAATTCATTTCTTCCGGAATCTGCACCGGAGGATATATTGGGTATGTGGGGCGGACGAATCAGCAGTGGAGGTCATAATATTATCTATAGTTTGGTCTTCAGCATCAATGGTGATTGCGAGGTTATTAATCGTGATAAAACGTGTCGATTAACATACAGACAAAAAAATATGAGGGAGGGCTGCCATTGTGTTGTACAAATGGTCGGAACAAATTAAAATTCACCCGTGGGTCGGCGATAATTATTACGGTTCGCCGCGCAAAGTATTATTGATGGGCGACAGCCATTACGGCGAAGGCGAACCGCCCGTCGAGTTTACGCAAGACATTATACGGCATTGGTGCTTTGGCGACGAACCGGCGGGAAGATTTTTTACAGGAATTATTTGGGCGTTGTTCGGCAACAAAAATGATTTGGGTGAGAAATACGACAAGATTGCCTTTTACAACTATGTACAAAAATTTATGCCTGCGCCGCGAGTGTCTCCGTCGAAAGCCGATTACGAAGCCGCTCAAAAACCATTTATCGAAGTGCTTGAAAAGCTTTCGCCGGATTTCGTCGTGTCCTTCGGCAAGGAAATGACTTTTCATTTTCCCTGCATATTCGAAGAAGGCGATAATTGGAGTAAAGACATCGCCGGAGAAAACCATGAGGTTTGGAAAATCACGTTCAATGTCGGCAATCGTTCGATTCCCGTTTACTCTCTGCCGCACCCGAGCGGCGGAAAATTCAACAGACAGATTTATTTCCAATATTTTTTGAAACACGGATTTGCATTTTAAATATCATTCTTGATAAATATTCCGAATTGGCAGACAACGTAGAATCGAAATTAGACGAAGCCGACTATGCCGCCGCCGTTTCGAATGTCCGTTTTACTCACGGCGATGTGTTTACACGATTGAAAGAGGGCATCAATGAATATGGCTAAGATTTTATAAAATTCATTCTATCCTCATCTGTTTCTGCAAAAAATGTCCCGCGGTTGGAATCTTATCGGCGCGGTAGTAATCGGGGTCGTCGTTTTCGTTGATGGGGCGCATGATTGTGAGTTGCGTTTTTTGTCGAAGTGAGAAAACGGAAACGCCGCCGGATTGTTTGGAAGTGTTGAGCGGAATCAGCGCGGAATTGACGACCATTGCTTTGTCGGAACCGCGCTGCAAATAGAGGTCACAGTCTTCGGGGACATGGTGCATGTCAACGAGAGGTGCGCGGTCAGAGTAGGCGTTGACGAGTTTTTTTCGATTGGTTTTCGTAGCGTAGGCTGAGAATTGAACCTTTGCGACTTTTCCGTTGGTAAAGCCGAAAAGCATGAATCCGCCGTAATCTTTGGCGATTGCGAGATAGATTACACGTTCGCCCGAGTCCATTCCGAGGATGTTGGTTAAATATTCGCCGAGCGACGACGCCTTGCAATCGGGAATATCATTGAGTTTTATTTTATAGACATTGCATTTATCGGAAAAAAGAAGCAGTTCGTCGCGATTGGTTGCTTCGATTTCCTGCGCGACGAAGTCGTCGTCTTTTAAATATTGTGTGTCGGCGGAACGCAAACTGACCAACGAAATTTTCTTTATATAATTCTGTCCTGTTAAGAATAATTTTAAATTGTAATCGTCGATAAAAGTTTCTTCGGGCGGAGCGGGTTCGTCGGCTTCGCGAGAAATTTCCGTGCGGCGCGGCGCGCCGAATTTTTTCGAAATTTCTTGTAATTGCGAAATAATTAATTCGCGAATTTTCTCGTCGCTGCCGTGAATTGCGTTTAATTCCTTCAGCTCGGCTTCAAGCGATTTGCGTTCGTCGATTCGGTTTTGCAGATATTCGCGGTTTAAGTGGCGCAATTTTATTTCGGCAATGAAGTCGGCTTGCGGCTGTGTTATTGAGAAGCCCTTCATTAGATTCGGAACGACTTCCGCCTCGGCTTTAGTTTCGCGAATTATTTTTATCGCCTTGTCGATATCCAAAATGATTTTTGCCAAACCTTCGAGCAAGTGAAGTTTTTCCGACTTTTTCTGAATATCGAACGCGAGTTGCCGTTTGATGCATTTTATGCGGAACTCCGTCCATTCCTCCAGAATCTCGGCGATTCCCATGACCTTCGGGCGTCCGTCGATTAGGAAATTGAAATTGCAATTGAAATTATCGCGAAGCGTCGTCAGCGCGAACAGGCGTTGCATGAGCTGATTTACGTTCGTGCTTTTTTTGATGTCGATTGCGATTTTCAAACCCTGCAAGTCGGTTTCGTCGCGAACATCGGTGATGTCCTTAATTTTGCCCGCTTTAACCAATGCGGCAATCTTGTCGATGATGGCTTCCACCGTAGTTGTATACGGAATTTCAAAAACTTCGATACACGAATTCTTCGCGTCGTGGCGATAACGCGCGCGCACCTTAAACGAGCCGCGTCCGGTTGCGTATATGTTGTCCATGTCTTCCGGATTTAAAATCAATTCTCCGCCGGTGGAAAAATCAGGCGCGAGAAGCGTTTTGGCGATATTGTGTTTCGGATTTTTCAGCCACGCAATGGTCGTCGCGCAAACTTCCTTCAAATTAAAACTGCAAACCGTGCTTGCCATTCCTACCGCAATACCCTGATTGGGCGTAACAAGCAAATTCGGAAACGTCGTTGGCAAAAGCACCGGCTCAAGCATCGTCGCATTGTAATTATCCACCATGTCAACGACGCCCTTGTCGATATCCTTGAAAATTTCGCGGCAAATATCGTCGAGCTTCGCCTCCGTGTAACGGCTCGCGGCATACGCCATGTCGCGCGAAAACTGCTTGCCGAAGTTCCCCTTCGAATCCACAAACGGATGAATCAGCGCGTCATTCCCGCGTGTCAGCCGAACCATCGTTTCGTAAATAGGCCCGTCGCCGTGCGGATTAAGCCGCATTGTTTGCCCAACGATGTCCGCCGATTTAATCCTCCGCCCGCCCGAAAGCAGCCCCATTTTATACATCGTATAAAGAAGCTTCCGATGTGCCGGTTTAAACCCGTCAATCTCCGGAATCGCCCGCGACACGATTACACTCATCGCATACGGCATGTAATTTAGTTCCAACGCATTCGTAATCGGCTGTTCAATGATATGATTTTCCGGCGCGTCGGTTGTACGTGTTTTTTTTGCCAATATTTTCAGTCCTTTTTATGGAAAAATTTCGGAATATTCGTGCGGTTCTCCAAGAATAAACAAGGGATAGCAACCGCCTCGCATACTTTCGTGTATAAACATGCGCATTTGAACGCCGTTTTCGTCTGTGTACAGAATTGCTTCGTGGGGAAGCAAATAATGCGGAAAGTATAAATGCAGAACAACTAAATCCGTCGGTTGCAGTTCGTCAATTTCAAACAGAACTTCATCGGTATGAATTATCAGATGCTCGTCATTTTCCCAATAATGTTCCGCAACATCAAGCGTTACAACCTTAAAATCGCGCAACGCAGTATCCGTCCATAAAATAAACGGAGTGGGTGGAATAT
>JAIRVD010000218.1 GCA_031254075.1 Clostridiales bacterium | reverse complement strand
CGAATCACGCGGTAATTGCCGCGCATCGGCGAAATCTTGTGCATATAAAATTGTACGCGGTGACAATTTTCATCGCAATCGAAGGCGGGCATTACGACAGCGCGAACGGAATGCTTGATAAGGCAATGAGTTACAAAAATTTTTTGAGACAAAACGAACCTTTTTATTACGGTGTTTTATGTTTTTTGTATGCTTATTTGGAACTTAATCAAAAGCGCGCGCGTTCCGCGAAAAAACATCGACGCGCGTTTGCCGACCATATTGCCGAGCAGCCGTCATTGCACTACACGGTGATGCTTGGCTTGATTCATCTTGCCGCGGGCGAATTTCCCGAAGCGTATAAATTTCTATCCGAAGCGCTTGCCGCCGGTTCGAACAGTATTTTTTTATACGAAGGGCTTTATCGTTATTACAAGAACGCGTCGAGCGGCTTCGAGGGCATGAGTGTTTTGCCCGTTTTGACATATGCCGCACAACGCGGCGCGGACATTTCGGATGTTGCGCTGAAATATTCCGAAACGCTTTCGGCGGCGATTGCCGCAAACCCCGAAGCGGGCGAAAAATTGTATGAAATATCAAAGTACCCGCCGATTTTAAAGGATATCTGCGCTAATCGAATCGCAAAGGGCGATATGTCGGCTCAGGCGTTTGCGTATTATCGTGACGCCGAGAAAAAGCAAATCTACACGCCCGAATTATTTAACGCGTTGGTTCGTGCCTCATATGAAAATAACGCGCAACGAATTAATCATTATCCGATGGCGCGGTTTTTAAATTCCGTCGAAAATATTCAGGACTTGCATTTTGCCGTTTATGTATATCATTTTTTGCTTTCCGACCCCGCGCTTTCCGACCTTCTGCCCGAGGTACAAAGCAAGATTTTACAGCTTGGCACGCGCTGTTTGGAAAACGATATCAACGGGCGCGAGGCGAATTCGATTTATTATTTCTTATGGAGCCGCTTGCGCGCATTGGGCATTTCCGGTGCGCCGCCGGAAAAAGCGGAGGAAATTTTGCGCGCGAATTTAACATTTTTCGAATTGCGTGTTCCCGAAAATTCAGATGTTCGTTTTGTGTATATCACCGAGCCCGAAAAACGGGGCATGGAAGTCTATGAAATCACACAGCAAGTTACACAAATCGAAGCGGTTTGCGCAAGCGCGAGCTATACATGTTTCGGAGCGGGTCAGCGCACGATTATCGACGAAGAATTGGAAATCAAACCGATGGTAGGGCAAGCCGCGCCGGAATTATATTTATATTTTTTCCAAAAAGGCGACAGGCGTTTTCATTTGCTTGCGTATTTGGCGAATTATTATTTGCAGTTGGATTCGCCGCCCGACGAAGCCGCGCCGATTTTCGAGGCGCTGCTTGCCGAAAAAAACGTAGCGAAACCGTATAAAATGCGCATTCTTATCGCGCTCGGGCGTTTGCATTACAATGCGTTCAGTTTCGAGCAGGCGTTGGAATGCTACGGCGAAGTTGACGAAAACGCGATTGCAGATGATTTTATCGAACAGGTTTTAAATGTCTATCTGCAAACGCGCGAATACAAACGCGCGGAAAAATTAATTTGCGCAAAGCATAAACATATTTCAAATGAAACTTTATTTAACGCATTGGAAATTTTACTTACACGTTTCGAAAAAAGCGAAACACTTGCCGCGATTGGTTATAATTTACTGCTAAACGGTTTTTTCGGCGAAGAATTATTAAAATTCGTTTTGAATAATTTTTCCGCAAGCTTCGGCGAATGGGCTGAACTTGCACAGGTAATCGACGAAAACAACCGCAATGCGCCGAGCCTTGACGCACGCGTTTTGGAATCGGCATTACACATGGCGTGTTTTGATATAAACGCGCAAAAATCCTTCGCGCGATTATACGAAACGAACAAAAATGACCCGCTTATCGCCGCGTTCACGGAACTTGCCGCATTCGAAATGCTTGCAAAATCCACGCGCCCAAATTACGATGTTTTAAATATATTAGAGAAAATTTTCTTCGAAAAAGACCAACCGACTTTACTTTCGTGGGGAATTGCGGGCGTTTATCTTCGTCACAATATAACGACGTTCAAATCCGACGAAATTATTCGTTGCGCAATAAACGCCGCCGAAAACGAAGGCATTCTTTTCCCCGTATTTAAAGAAAATATGCCGATGCAGATTCCGTTTATAGAAAAATTTACGCCATTCATGTACAATAGCTTGCCGGAAAAAAATTGTTGGCTGTATTATCGCATCGAAGGCGACGAAAAATTTTCCGCGATACAACTGCAATATGTGCGTTATGGGCTGTATGTCGCCGCCATCCCGATTTTTTACAACGAAGCGTTTGAATATTATTTCAGCGAGGAAATGGCTTCGGGCAGCATTACTACAAAGGTCAGGGCGGCGAAAAATACAAAGCCGTTTTTGCACGAAGACGATACAGACCCGTATTTTACAATCAATAACGCAATAATAAACGAGCAAATGTTCAAACACGACCGGGCAGAAAAATTAATTTCGCGCTTGGTGAAAGATATTCAACCTGTTCGCGCACAACTTTTGTAGGAGGTATTCCATGATTAGTGAATCCGTTTTAAACATGATTAACACAATGCCGTACGCAGGTCTTTTGCGAAATTCGCGCTACAAATGCGTTCACGCGAATGAGGAGATGGCAGAATTATTCGGGTTTAATAATGTTGGTGAATTCGTAGAAAGTTGTGACGAGCTTTCGCCCGTTTATCAGCCTGACGGAATTCCGTCGCGCAATAAATTGCAAATGTTTTTGCAGGACGTTATGGGAACCGGAAAAACAATGAAATACGACTGGCATTATTTCCGCCGTGACAAGGAACTTCTGCACGCGGATGTAACGCTTGTTCGCGTGGAAGTCGATGAAAAATGGTATCTTTTAGAATTCATTCAGGATATAAATGAATCAAAGCGCGCGCGCATAACCGAACGCGAAGCCAACCAGCGTCTGCAAGCGATGATGGACTCTTGCCCCGTTGTTTGCGGACTCGTTGACATTCATTTTAATTTATTGGAAATCAACAACGAAGTCGGAAATCTTTTCGGCGTGTTTAACAAGCAATATTTCATTGACCGCTTCTTTGAGCTTTCACCCGAATACCAACCTGACGGACAACTCTCGCGCCGCAAGGCACTCGACAAACTCAAGCAAACATTCGAAGCCGGCCGCGTAAATTACGAATGGCTTCACAAAAACGCTCGCGGTGATGAAATTCCGTGTGCCGTTACGCTCGTCCGCATTCGCCTGTGCGAACAAGACAGGGCAATTATGTACATCCGCGACCTTCGCGAAGTGAAAAAATCCATAGCGCAAATCGAAAAAATGCAATCCATCGCCTACACCGACGAATTAACCGGTCTGTTCAACCGCCGCTACTTCATGGATAACGCCAACGAAATTCTGACAAAATGCAAAATCGAAAAACTTCCCTTCCATATTATAATGGTTGACCTCGACTATTTTAAAAGCGTAAACGACACCTACGGACATCTCATCGGCGACGAGGTTCTGAAAATCACCGCAAAACGCATGGGCGGCGTGACCCATCGCAATAACCTAATCGCCCGTTTCGGCGGCGAAGAATTTATCATCATGCTCTCCGACATGTCCTACGAATCCGCCCTTCAAAACGCGTGGCGCATTCAAAAAACCATGGAGGAGTCCTCTTTCACAATCAGCGACCTTTCCCTCGACGTCACAACCTCTGTCGGAATAGCAACCCTCACCGACACATCCGATTCCCTGGATAACATCATCCACCTCGCCGACATGGCTCTCTACGCCGCAAAACGCACCGGCAGAAATAAAGTCATGGAATATGAACAGGCGAAGGATATGAAGTTTTAAAAAACTTTGGGAAAGGAACAGTATATTTTACAATAGCAACTTCGGTGTTAGTATTTCTCATTGAATCAGCCGCCTTTCCGGCAAACATTATACGTTGCCCTTCTCCCAATTCTCCCATTTATCAATAATGGGGCGAAGTTTTTCTTTGTCGTTCAGCATTTCCATGGAATTGATGAATTCGACGGTTGCGGAGGTTTTATTTTTTGAGAATAAATCGACGAGGGTGTCGAGGAGTTCGGAAAATTCCGGGGAATTATTTCCGGAACACATAAGTGCGTAGATTAGGGCCTCAAGGGCTTTGACGGGATTGTTTTCTTGGAGATGCAGGTGGATTAAAAATGTGATGTCCAAAGTAATATCTTCATACATAACGCGGCGAATTTTCATTGCTTCGAGGATGAGTTCTTCGGCGCGGTCGGGATTTTTTAAATTTTTATGAATCATCGCCATACCGCGAAGACAGTTTGCGTAGAAGATATGGCGTGTGCCGGAGACACGCGTGAATGCGCTGCAAACATCTTCGTGTGCGACGAGGGCTTCGTGCGGGCGGTTCATCAGGGAAAGCAGATGCGCACGGCGAAGCGCGATATTTAAATACGCGCTGTGTTCGGAGCCGACGGTTTCGTTTGTTATTTCCAGAACCTGTTCGTAGAGCGGCAGGGCGGCTTCGAATTTATTGCAATTTTCATAAAGACCCGCGAGATAGTTACACGATTCGGCATATGCGCGGTCGTCTCCGATGGAATGCTTCACAGCCGTTTCGGCATACGGAACGGCTTTTTCGTATTCGGCTGCGGATTCGTGCAGAAAAGCAATGCTGTGCAGACTGTGAATGATGTCCTTGGTGTGGCCCTCGTTTTGGCGGATGCGCAACGCTTCCGTGTGATAGCTGAGCGAATCTTTTCTTCTGCCGACATCTGCGGCGGCGTTCGCTAAGTTATAAAGGCTGTCCGCGTATTTCGGACTATGTACGCCAAGCTCGCGCCGCCTAATTGCCGCTACATTTCCGAGCATGAAAAAAGCCGGCTCAACCAAGCCAAGCCGAATTAATACCGCCGCAAGATTATTTATTCGTTCCGCAAAAGTAAGATTCTCACCCTCGACCAGCGAAAGACGGCTCGCGGAGTCGGAATACATTGCCGCCGCGCGTTCGAGATAGCCGAGCTCTTCGTAAGCGCAACCCAAATTAAACAAGTCATTGGCATAACCCTATGACATCGTGTTTCGGTTATGCCAATGCTCGCGTAATAACGCCTCGCCGATTTCGACGGCAGAGGCGAGGTCTCTTGCTTCGTATTTTTCACAAAACTGCTTGCGCAGAAAATTTATTT
>JAIRVD010000156.1 GCA_031254075.1 Clostridiales bacterium | reverse complement strand
ACTTTCGACAATGAGCCGTTCAATCTTGTGATGAGGGATAAATTTACTGTTTTCGGCGCCCTGAACGGACAGGAAAACAATATGTTTTATCCGGGTTTGCTTTGCCGCTTCTATCAATGGAACGAAATACCTTTTTACGTCGGATATTTGCGGCGGACGCAACAGAAACAGTATGTCGCAATTGTCAAACGCCGGTCGGAACGTAGCGTTGTCTTCAAAATCAAAATGTTGAAGTTGCACGTCCATGTCCGTAAAATACATTTTACTTTCTTCAACATCTTGAACTCCTGCAACAACCGAATGGCTTTGCCCGATTTTCAGCAAACTGCCGATAACTTCTTTTCCTACATTTCCGGTAGCGCCGGTTATTAATACTCTATTCATGTTTTTTTATATTTTAAATGGCTTATTATCTATACGATACAGTTTACGATTTCATTACGAAATAACCTCTACTATTATTGCGTCATCAATGTTGTTTGACGCATCTTTTTTCAGTTTTCTTAAAAACAGGGACAGACAAATGCAGAAAATACCTGCTACTATTAAAGTCATTCCCATAAATACCACGATGGTAGTCCAAGCAAACAGCGGATGTATCAATAATATGAAGGAAAAAATGACGCCTAAAATTCCAAAAGCGAGCAACAAACCCCTTCTCGGAATTGCTTTTTTTCTTTTTATTGACAAGATAATTCCTCCGATGGAGCGAAACATTACCGATAAACTGACGAAAACAGCAATCAATATCATTGCTCCGGCGGGGTGCATCAAAAGCCATAAGCCAAAAATCAGATTGATACATCCGAGTATCAGCGACCAACCCCATTGGGGAAGGTCTTTTCTTTTAACGATTGATGCTACACCCTCGATAATGCCTGACAATAGAAAAGATAATCCCACAAGAAGGATTAACGTGAAAATGGTTGCCTTTGCAAAAGCAAAAGCGCCAATACCTGCACATATAAATATAATGCCTGAAATAAGAGGCGCATACCAGCGCTTTACGATTTTTTCGATTTTATTTAAAATATTCATGATTATTAAAATTTTTATAAGTTATCATTTTTGAGTTCACTTATTAACTCATGTTACGCAAAGACAATTCAAAAAAGGAGAAATCATGTATCCGCTTTCAGGCTGCTATAAAAGCCAAAGGTTCCGCTCAACGTGGTTATTCAAATTTTTTGTGCAGAAAAATATTTTGTCTGCGCAGGCAATATAATTTTTCTAAGCATTCGTCAGAAATTGTCTGCGCAGACAAATATATTGTCTGCGCAGACAATATAATTTTTCTACGCATTCGTCAGAAATTGTATGCGCAACTGTATATTTTATTTGCGACATACAATTAATAACACTACCCAAAGTCTGTTTGCGTAACATGAGTTATTAATTCTCGACTAATTCCGAACTCATTAAAATTAGTCGGTTTTTTTTAACTATTGATTTCACAAAAATTATCAATGCTAATGTAATCATGGTCATATATTTTTATTTTGACACTATAAGTCATTGAATATTAAAACATCGAAAACGCATACCCTAACATTATTGATGCTGCTCCGATGCGATTATTTCCGTTGGCGTCGTTTTGCTGTACGGCAATGAAACCATAATTACCGCCTGCTTCTATGAAGAAGTAATTGCGGTTGTGTTGATAGCGAAGCCCTACGTTGCCGGAAACGCCGAAGTTGGCGCCACGCAATTCGCCGGTCACGTTGGTTGTGCCAAAGCGCACATCGCCTCCCAATGTTCCTGCTATGGCAGGAAATTGAGATGCGATGACTTCTTTCGCCTGTTCGGGCACGTTGTCCCAAAGCGTTGTTGCTCCCGAAGCGTCGGAAAACAACCTGCCGGTTCCTTTGGAAACCTGCTTGCCCGACAGGATAAACGAAACAAACGGACCCGCATTGACATACACGCGCCAAGGCGACTGCCCGACGTCCCAGCCGTACTGCGCCCAAACGGGTATCATCACATAGTCGAACTTGACGGTGTTCTTCAAGTTGGCGTAATAATACTGTGGCGTCGTTGAAGCAAGCATTCCGAAAGCCATTTCCTGTTCGGGCGTCATTCCCATCATTCCTGCCATTCCGCTTGCCATTTCGGATAATAGCCTCTGCGTAGGCATTGCCTGCATACCGTCTTTTTTACCGCCCATTCCGCTGTATTCAACGCCCAAGCGCAATGAAAACGGCGGAGTGACCTGCAACTCGGTAAAAATGCCCCAACCTGCCGCCATACGCGACTTGTAGCCTTCGCTTACCGGCGTACTCGTGCCGCCGGACATGATATTCGGCAGGTTCATCCCGCCCTTTATTCCGAATTTGACGTCTTGCGCGAACAATCCGCATACTGTCAAAACGCTGATTACTGTACTTATAATTACTTTTTTCATTGTTGATATTTTTAAATTATTCCTTCAATATTCCACACAAAAGCCCGCAAACCTTGCTGTTCGGCTTTTACGTCCAATTTGTTAAGACTTTCCAATAGCGGCTCTACCCTTTCTTCGTCGGTTATGGCAAGGATAGCCGAGTTTACTGCGGGCCATGTGTGCGTGCCAAAATGCGGTTCGCCGCCTCTTG
>JAIRVD010000154.1 GCA_031254075.1 Clostridiales bacterium | reverse complement strand
AATAAGACTGTTACAAGCCCGACTTTTGCTTTGATGAATGAATACCAAGGCGGACGTTTTCCGCTGTATCATTTTGATTTATACAGACTTGAGGGCGAAGACGATTTACAAAGCATCGGTTGCGAAGAATATTTTTTTTCAAACGGCGTTTGTCTTATCGAATGGGCGGAACGTGTTCCCGAAAATTTTTTTCCGCAAAAAAATTCGCAAAAAAATATTTATCGGGTAAAGATAAATTTTAATGAAAATGAAAATTGCAGGGAGATTTGCGTTGAAAATTTTAGCGATTGATACTTCGGGGCTTCAAGCTTCCGCGGCTATTATAAGCGCGACTGATTCGGCGGTTGATTCATACATAACCGTCGGCGAAATTATTTTAAACGCCCGCACGGGCGAAAAATCTTGGACACATTCGGAAATTCTTATGCCGGGGATTGAAAATCTTTTCGCGCTTACGCGGCTTGCTCCGAAGGATATTGATTATGTTGCGTACACATGCGGTCCCGGTTCATTCACGGGGCTGCGAATCGGTGCGGCTTCCGCGCTTGCGTTTGCGCGCGCGATAAATAAATCCGCGATTCCTGTTCCTACACTTGATGCACTGGCATATAATGTTTTACACACAGGAAGCGGCGGTATAATTATTCCGATGCTTGATGCACGGCGCGGGCAAGTTTACACCGCCGTGTATTTGCGCGACGAAATCGGTTTAATTGAAAGAAAAACAGATTTCGTAGCACTGTCAATCGAGAATTTAATTGAAGGAATTTTGTGTGAATACGAAACCGAAAAACATTTCTTCCTGGGCGACGGAGCCTGCGCCAATTACGAAATAATTTCTCAAAAGGTGTCAAATTCGATATTTTTGCCCGCGAATAATAATCGCACATGTGCGTCTTCCGTTGCTGTTTGCGCATTGGAAAAAATTTCGAAGGGTTACGAAGTTCCGAAAGAAATTGAAATTATATATGTGCGCGCACCTCAGGCGGTTCGGGAGCGCGAATTCGTCACATGATAATATTGGTTGAGGGAACCGGTCATCACGCAAAGGAAATGCACGAAATCGAAAACGAAGCTTCCGCGGCGGCATGGTCGGAAATTTCCATAAAACACGAAATCGAACATGATTACACGATTTGTCGCGTTGCAATCGACGAAAACGAAGAAGTTCTCGGGCACGCGTACATGCGGCATATTGTCAACGAGGGGCATATTACGAATTTGGCGGTACGCAAATCACATCATCGGCGCGGAATCGGCACGCTGCTTGTAAACGGGTTAATTTCCGCCGCACAAGAAAGAGAAATGATTGGACTTACGCTGGAAGTTCGCGCAGGCAACATCGCCGCAATCAAGCTATATGAAAAACACGGCTTCAAAGCGGAAGGAATTCGAAAAAATTATTACTCGCAACCAACCGAAGACGGAATAATAATGTGGAACTATTTCCAGAGGTGCATATATGATTAAAGAACTTAGTTGGAATGAACTGAAATATTTTTCAACACCGCAGAAAGTTGCTAGGCTAACCACGAAAAGTGCGAAAGAAGAGCCGCCGGAATTAATCGGGCAGCCGCGTGCAGCGGAGGCTCTTGAATTCGGTTTAAATATGAAGGCGCAGGGATATCATATTTACGTTTGCGGCGCAACGGGAACGGGGCGCACGACATTTGCACGCGAGTATGCGAAGGTAAAGGCGGCGACAGAGCCGATTCCGCCGGATTTATGCTATATATACAATTTCGAGAATCCGAAATGCCCGAAGCTTTTGCGTTTGCCGGCGGGTTTGGGAAAACGCTTGAAGGACGACATGAACGAATTAATCACGCGTCTGTCGGAGGAACTTCCGCGCACATTTGCGGATAAAGCCTATGAGCAGAAAAAAAATGAAATCGTAAAAATTTTGAAAAATAAGCAAGATGAAATTATAAAAGAAATGTCATTGGAAGCCCGCAAACAAGATTTCGAAGTGAAGAATTCGAACAGCGGGATATTTTTTGTGCCTATCGTTGAAGGCGAAGCGATTACGGAAGAGCAATTCGAATCGCTTTCGCATGAGCAAAAAGAAGTTATCACGAAGAAATCGGAATCCATTCAGCAGCGCGCCGCCGAAGCTTTACGCGAAATAAAGGATTTTGAAAAAAACACAAAAAAAGAAGTCGAGGAATTGGATTTCGCTCTCGGGCTGTTCACGGTCGGGCATCATATGAGCGATATAATTGAAGCGTTCAGCGAGGAAAAAGAGCTTCTCGAATATCTAAACGCGGTGAAAGAAGATATTTTGGATAACCTCGCGGATTTCGTATCCGAAGAAAGCGACGAAGAAGAAGCGTTGCAAAATATGATTCCGTGGTACAGCAAAAAAAATACCGACGACAACTTAACAAAATATAAAGTAAATCTGCTGACCGACAACAGCGAGTTAACGGGTGCTCCGGTTGTCGTCGATTACAATCCGAGCTACACGAATCTCGTCGGCGAAGTTGAATACGACAACGAATACGGAAATTTTTCCACCGATTTCATGAAAATTAAACCGGGGCTTTTGCACAAGGCAAACGGCGGATATTTAATTTTGCAGGCGCAGGATATTTTGGGCAGTCCGCATTCGTGGGAGACTTTGCGCCGCACGTTAATCACAGAAAAAATTATCACCGAGCCGCTTCGCGAATATACAACGGGCGTTGCGGTAAGCGGCATAAAGCCCGAGGCGATTCCCGTTGATATTAAAATAATAATTATCGGCGGCGGATACTATTATGAAATTTTGCACATGTACGACGACTACTTTGAAAAATTATTTAAAATCCGCGTGGACTTCGATTATGAAATGAAACTCAACGACGAAAATATTTCCGAGATTTTAAATTTCATAAATCGTTTTACGAAAGAAAAAAATTCTTTGCCGTTTGATTCGTCTGCAATCGGGCGTTTCATAGAATATTCCACGCGTCTTGCCGAACGCAAAGACCGATTAACCACGCGCTTTAATCGGTTAATAGAAATTTTGGAAGAATCCGTTGCGTGGGCGAAAACCGGCAAATCAAAATCAGTAAAAGCCGAACATGTTAAAAAGGCAATCGAAAAACGCGAATTCCGTTTAAACATGTATGAAGAAAAACTTTCGGAAATGATTGAAGACGGCACGGTGATGATTTCGACAAGCGGCGAAAAAATCGGGCAGATAAACGGTCTTGCCGTCCTTGACACGGGTGACCATGTTTTCGCAAAGCCAACGCGTATAACCGCGACAGCCTACATGGGCAAAGCCGGAATCGTTAATATCGAAAAAGAAGCCGATATGTCGGGCTCGATTCATGACAAAGGAGTGCAGGTTTTAATCGGATTTCTCGGGCAAACATATGCGAAAGATTTTCCGCTTTCGTTAAGCAGCCGAATATGTTTTGAGCAGAACTACAGCGGCATCGACGGCGACAGCGCGTCTTCCACCGAGCTGTACGCGATTCTTTCCGCCATCGCGGAAATTCCGATTCGGCAAGATATCGCAATCACCGGAAG
>JAIRVD010000111.1 GCA_031254075.1 Clostridiales bacterium | reverse complement strand
CGCAGATGATAACGAAACTCGAAGACATCTCACCGACAAAAGCAATTCGAAAATTTATGTTAACAGAAACATACGGCTTGCTCTTAGACCCCGAATCGCATTTGCATTTTGAAAGTGCGGAATACATTTTATATATGTATAATACCGAACAGCATGGTGACTGGGAGCGTTGGCTGGAAATATAGGAGAGCACAATGGCTTACAAAAATCTCGACCAAGAAATTTTTTTGCAAGTGCAAATATCGAATCTCTATATTCGCAAGCGCGGAATCACGCCAAAAGAGTTTGTAAAACTTGACAAAGAGTGCGATGTGTTGGAGTTTTTGCGCGACGGGTACGAAACGTTTCACCTGACGGGAACGCAAGGCATTCTGCGCGAGGTTGAAGAATATATCGCACTCGAACCATCATAAGGGAGGCTGCAAAATGCCCAAAATAGCATTTCTCGGTGCGGGAAGCACGGTGTTTGCGCGGAATGTACTTGGCGACTGCATGGCGACGGAGGCGTTGGCTGACAGTGAGATTTCGCTTTATGATATTGACGGCAAGCGATTAAGTGAGTGCGAAAAAATTATTTCCGCGATTAACGAAGGTTTGGGCGGCAAGGCAAAGATAAGATGTTTTCTCGGCACGGAAAATCGAAAAGACGCGTTACGCAATTCGGATTTTGTGATTAACGCAATTCAAGTCGGCGGATACGAGCCGTGTACGGTTACGGATTTTGAGATTCCGAAGAAATACGGGTTGCGGCAGACGATTGCGGATACATTGGGCATCGGCGGAATAATGAGAGGGCTTCGAACGATTCCCGTGATGGCAGAATTCGCGCGCGATATGGAGGAAGTTTGTCCCGACGCGTGGTTTTTGAATTACACAAATCCGATGTCGATTTTGTGCGGGTATATGCAGCGTTATACTGCCATAAAAACAATCGGGCTTTGTCACAGCGTGCAGGGTTGCAGTTATTGGCTGTTAAAGCATTTGGGAATGGATGAAAAAATCGACGGACGCAAAGAATTAATCGCCGGAATAAATCATATGGGATGGCTTCTTGATATCCGTGATAAACACAGTAGCGACCTCTATCCCGAAATAAAACGCCGCGTAAAAGATATCACGGAAAAACACCATGACATGGTGCGTTTCGATTATATTTTAAAACTTGGGCATTACTGTACGGAGTCCAGCGAACACAACGCTGAATACAATCCGTGGTACATAAAATCGCGTTATCCGGAATTGATTGAACGGTATAATATTCCGCTTGACGAATATCCTCGCCGTTGCGTTGAACAGATAGACGGTTGGGCGAAAGAATACGAAGAGCTTACCGGCGCGGCAAAAAAAGCGCATTCACGCACGGGCGAATATGCTTCATATATACTGGAATCACTAATTACGGGAACGCCGTTTAAAATCGGCGGTAATGTCATAAACAACGGAGTAATTGAAAACCTTCCGCGCGAGGCTTGTGTTGAGGTTCCGTGCATGGTTGATAATTACGGAATAAATCCGTGTTATGTCGGACGTTTGCCCGTTCAGCTTGCGGCGATGAATATGACGCATGTTAACGTTCATTTAATTACAATAGAGGCTGCCGTTACGCTAAAGAAAGAGCATGTGTATCACGCCGCAATGCTTGACCCGCACACCGCCGCCGAGCTTTCGCTTGACGATATTTGCGACATGGTTGACGAGTTAATTTCGGCGCATGGAAATTGGCTTCCGAAATATCAATAAAAACTTGATATCGACAAATACATCTGATAAAATTGCATAACTTTGCAAATATGTCGACGGGATGTGATGGACGTGTCAGCAAACAAAAAGCACAGACAGTTGTTGTATGACACGATTCCCATGCCCGCGACATTATGGCGCGAATCGGGCGAAATAATCAGTTGCAATAACGCTATGGTTGCATTCTTAAAATGCGGAAGCAGTGAAGAATGCCTCGAGCGTTTTTTTTCGTTTTGCACGGAATTTCAGCCTGACGGAACGCCTTCGATGGAAAAAGCGGCGTGGATGCGCAGGCAAGCGATTGAAAAAGGAAGCGCGCAATGTCTTTGGACGCATATTATTGACGACGAAATCGTGGAAATCGAACTGACCTGCGCAAAAATGATTGAAGACGGCGAGTTGTATATTTCGGCATTTGCGCGAGATTTGCGCGAGTTTAAGCGGCGTCACGCCGCGGAGGAAGAAAGCCGTGCGAAAACGCAGTTCCTTGCACGGATGAGTCATGAAATTCGTACGCCGATGAATGCAGTTTTGGGCATTACGGAAATGCAGATGCAAAAGGATAATCTTTCGCCTGAAACGGAGGACGCATTTTCGCGCATTTACGCATCATCCAATTTGCTGCTTTCGATAATCAACGATATTTTGGATTTATCCAAAGTCGAAGCAGGCAAAATGGAAATAGTCGATGAAATCTACGACACGGCGAACATGATTGTGGACACGGTTCAGTTAAATTTAATGCACATAGGAAGCAAAACAATTGAATTTAAATTAAACGTTGACAAGAATATTCCCGCGTTTTTAATCGGTGATGAAATCCGGATTAAGCAAGTGATGAATAATATTTTGTCTAACGCGTTTAAATACACCGACGAAGGAACGGTAGGGCTTGATATAAGAATGATTGATTCGCCGTATGGAGAACGGTCGCTTGTGTTTACCGTTACCGATACCGGACAGGGCATGACTAAGGAACAGATGGATAATATTTTCGAAATGGAGTTCTCGCGATTTAATTTAAAAAACAACAGGGCAATCGAGGGCAGCGGGCTCGGAATGAATATTTCGTACCGGCTTATAAATTTGATGGATGGTCGAATCCACGTAGACAGCGAATTCGGCAAGGGCTCGACATTTACGATAAAGATTCCGCAGAAGCAAAACGGCGACGAAGTTCTCGGCGAACAAACTGTTGAAAGCCTGCAAAATATTGAAACGTCACAGCGCGCGTTAAAACGAATGAGCCGTCTGGCGAATATTAATATGCCGTACGGAAAAGTTCTTGTCGTCGATGACGTTGAATCTAACTTGTATGTAGCGAAAGGTTTGCTGATGCCGTATAAACTCACAATCGAAACAGTCGATTCCGGGCGCGCCGCCGTTCATAAGATTAAAAACGGAAATATTTACGATATAATTTTCATGGACCATATGATGCCGGGCATGGACGGCGTTGAGGCAACGAAAAAAATCCGCGATTTGGGCTACACGCATCCGATTGTCGCGCTTACGGCAAACACGGCCATGGGGCAGTCGGAATTATTTATGAAAAACGGTTTTTCCGGCTACATAGCGAAACCGATTGACGTTAACCAACTAAACACATATCTTCTACGAATGATTCGCGATAAACAACCGCCTGAAGTTTTAGCTGCGGCGGCGAAAGACCAACAAACCGAAAAAGAACCGGATGAAAAAATATTTTCGCCCGCAGATGAGGTTTCAGCGCGTTTGAAGGAATCGTTTATGCGCGACGCAAAGCGTTCGTCAGAGGCGCTTGCGGCGGTAATTGCCAACGAACATCTCGATGTTGCGGGGTTTAAGCTTTACATTATTCACATTCACGCAATGAAAAGTGCATTGCACAATGTCGGCGAGTTGATTCTTTCAAGTATTGCAGCCGCGCTTGAGCAAGCCGGACGCGACGGCGATATTTCGACGATAAAAACATTTACAACCGGATTTTTGCATCGCCTTGACGAAGTCGTCATCGCGACAAAGGAATCGCTTGACGCAATGGCAAAGGCTCACGCGGAAAACCCAAAAGCCGCCGAAAAGTTTGCCGCGAGTTCATTGCAGGAAGATTCCGATACTCCCGAGCAAATTATTTTTGTTGTGGACGACGCCGACACCAATTTAATTCTTGCCGAAGAGGCGTTGGACGAATGCTACAATGTATATACGATTTTATCGGCTGCGAAAATGTTTGAGATGCTCGAAAAAGTTACGCCGAATCTTATTCTTCTCGATATCGAAATGCCCGAAATGAACGGCTTTGAAGCAATGAAATTAATAAAAGGCAACCCGAAACTTAATGCGATTCCTGTGGTATTTATTACGGCGACGATTACGCCCGATGTTGTTTCAAAGGCGAAAAAACTCGGCGTTGCGGAAGTTTTCCCAAAACCGTTTACATCCGAAATTCTGCGCGGCAAGGTAGCCGAATGGCTGTCCAAACCGGGCACGAAGCCGACCGTTTTAATTGTTGACGACACTCCGATGGTTATTTCCGCGTTAAGCCGAATTCTTCTGCCGAAATATTCCGTAAAGGCCGCCAAAGACGGCAAGGAGGGCGTTGACCTCGCGATGCGCCATCCGATTGATTTGGTTCTGCTCGACATCAGTATGCCCGAATTCTCAGGCTTCGATGTTTTGGGCAAACTAAAGGAACACGAAAAAACTCGCGGCATTCCTGTAATATTCATCACGGGTTCCGACGAAATCGAAGACGAATCCCACGGTTTCATGCTCGGTGCCGTTGATTATATTTTCAAACCTTTCGATGAAGAAAAAGTTCTTCACCGAGTTGAGCTGCACATCCACGGAGGGAAGGTGTCATAAACATGGATAACGAACAAATTCTTCGCCGCCGCGAATTCGCAAAGGGACAAAAGTACACCATACGCGATTTGCGAAAGGAAATTTTCGCAAACCATCTCGCAACCGCGCATCGCCTTTCGCACACACTCAAAGGCCTTGCCGGCTTAATCGGCGAGGAAACCTTGTGCGCAATTTCCATCCGCGTGGAACAACAACTGCGCAACAGCAAAATTCCGCCCGAATCCGACCTCGAGGTTCTCGAAGCCGAACTTAACCGCATCATAAAAGAAATCACCGATTCCGGCATCCTTCACGAAGAAATCGCCACAGCCTCACTTACCATCGAAGAACAGACCGAAATCTTCGATAAACTCGAGACCCTTCTCAAAGACAACGACGCCTCATGCATCGAACTCATCCCCGATGTCTCACTAATCCCCGAAACCAAGGTGCTTGTAAATCAAATAGAAAATTTCGCGTTTAAACCCGCGCTTGTTACATTGAATGTTTTGAGGAAGGTGCTGGGCGCCTAAATATAAACAGGTTGTTCAGACAAAAAAACGGGTAAGTATTATGCAGAGCAAAAACCGCTCTGCTTTTCGGAGGCGATTTTTATGTTATGGAAACCAAAATTTTGCATCGGCGAGGGATTGATTGACGAACAGCATGAAGCTTTGTTCAAGAAGGTTGGTGAACTGCTTGACGACGTCAACATGAGTGTTGAGATTCGCAAGCAGGAATGTATTGACGCTATTTTATTTTTAAAGGATTATGCGGTGAAGCATTTTGCCGCGGAAGAAGCGTATCAGAAAAGGATTGGTTATCCCGATTTTGACGCGCACAAGGATTTGCATGAAAAATTTGTGAAAACGGTTTTATGGAATGAAAAGAAAATGGTTACGGAGGATTTTTCCGAGAAATCGGTGAAATCGTTTACGGGAATGCTTGTGGCATGGTTGCTGTATCACGTTGCGGACGCAGACCAAAAAATCGGCGAATTCGCGAAGCAAACAAAAACGGAAGTTCAAGCCGCAACAACATACGACCATAGCGAAATTGTGTGCCGCAGCGTGGTTAAAGTTTTAAAAACAATTGCGGAGCTTGACACCTCCGCAATAAAAAAAGTTGATACACATAACGAGACGTTTGCCGAGTCACTTGCTGTTGAACTTATTTTTGACGGAGAAATTTCGGGATACGTTGCGTTTGTTTATCCCGGTGAATTTGTAAAAAAATTAATTTATTCGTTCATGCATTTCACGCCAAAGGAAATTGATGAGTTGGTAATTTCGGCATTGTTCGAGATTTCGGGCATAATGGGCGAAACAATTTGCAGGCAAATTGCGGCGGGAAAACGTTATGAAATGAAACCGCCGTTCTTAACCTCGCGTTCGGAAATAAAGCCTGATGAGATAATCGCGATTGACACCGGAATCGGAGTTATCGAGGTTGACTTCTCATGGAACAACTGAATCCGTACGGCTCGGAATTTATGAAAATTTTTCCTTTATATCATTCATTTTCACTCACTTCTGCTACTTTTTCGTTGTGCCATAACGAGGTCGTAGTAGATGCCTGTTT
>JAIRVD010000390.1 GCA_031254075.1 Clostridiales bacterium | reverse complement strand
TACGTCCCATGTGAGGTCACCCAAACCCGCGTGTTTGCCGAACAATACTTTGCCGTCTTCAAATTCGCAGGCATCCGTATGCCCGGGTGCGCACAAACTGTACACCGCAGCCGCCTTTTCCGTCATCGGGCGAAAAACCGGATGAATATCCGGTACCCCGAGCGCACCGAAATAAGAAAGCTCCACGCCATACTCAAGCAGCGCATTCGAAAGAATCGGTCCGTTGCCGCCGAGCTTCGTTTGCACCGTAACCATTTCGATATTCGTACTAAGCCCCGCCGCCTTTGAAATTCTTTCACCGAATTCCGCAATAGTTTTGATACGCGTAAAATTTTTAAAATCCTGCCGCTTGTCCACCGGATGAATTATCTCATCAACAAAACCATCCAACCCGATTAACATTTTTAACGAAAAACCTTTCTTCTCTTGCAGTTTTGCTGCTAAATCCGTTGCGTTTTTCATAAACTTTCCTCCCTTATTCTTGCAATCATATCTTGTTTTAAGTCATAAAGTTTTTTTGACAAGTCT
Organism: Clostridiales bacterium; assembly: GCA_031254075.1. Classification (GTDB taxonomy): domain Bacteria; phylum Bacillota; class Clostridia; order Lachnospirales; family WQUN01; genus WQVC01. The sequence continues at coordinate 7,660 of JAIRVD010000390.1, read as the reverse complement.
ACGGGCATCAGATGCGGGCGAACGAGGCGTTTGTGTTCGTCCCACAATGTTGCACGTTCACGGGCGGCGTATTCGCAGATTTCGGGGACGGTCAGCGAAGTGTAGACACATTCGCCTTTTTCGAAAACGGGGCGAAGCAGTTCTCGGACGATGTATTCGCCGGCTTTCAGTTTCATTTGCTTCCACGTTGCGAGCGGGTCGAAGATTGTGAGGTCGGTGTCGTTTGTGTATTCTTCGTCGGCCAGGGCGATTAGGTCGGCTTTCATTTTGCCCGAAGCGACGTCGTAGATGCGGAAAATTTTTTTAATGCCCGGATTTGTAATTTTAATAGGGTCTTCGGAAAGCTTCATTTTATTTTGCCATTCGCCGCCGGAGCAGAGCGCAACGAGCTTGAAGACTCCGCCGAACGCGGGATTTTCTTTCGATGTAATCAAATGCGTGCCGACGCCCCACAGCGAAATTTCAGCGCCCTGTGTTTTTAATTCGGTGATGATGTATTCGTCCAAATCGTTTGACGCGCTGATTCCGGCATCGCCGAAGCCTGCTTCGTCAAGCATTTTTCGCGCCTGCTTGGAAAGATACGCAAGGTCTCCGCTGTCTAAGCGAATACCGTATTTCACTAACTTAATTCCCTTCTCGCGCATTTCGGAAAAAACCTTGATTGCGTTCGGAACACCGGATTTTAACGTGTCATAAGTATCCACAAGCAAAATACATGCATTCGGGTAAAGATTGGCATAATAACGAAAAGCTTCGAGCTCCGAATCAAAGCTCATAATCCAACTGTGTGCGTGCGTTCCGCTGATAGGGATATCAAAAAGTTGTCCCGCAAGCACGTTGCTCGTTCCGAAACAGCCCCCTATCATTGCCGCGCGCGCTCCGAAAAGTCCCGCGTCGGGACCCTGCGCGCGCCGCAAACCGAATTCCAGCACGCGGTCGCCCTTCGCTGCCCAGCAAACACGCGCCGCCTTCGTCGCGATTAAGCTTTGGTGATTTATTATATTTAAAACCGCCGATTCAATTAATTGCGCCTCAACAAGCGGTGCGATTACCTGAACAAGCGGTTCGCCCGGAAAAACAACCGTACCCTCCGGCACGGCGTTGATGCTTCCCGTAAATTTGAATTTTTTTAAATAGGAAAGAAATTCTTCGCCGAAAACTCCCGTAGAGCGCAAATACGAAATATCGTCGTCGTTGAATTCCAGCTCGTTTATATAATTCACAACCTGCGCAAGCCCCGCGACAACGGCATATCCGTTGCCGCAGGGATTCTCGCGGTAAAACATATCGAACACGGCTTCCTGTTTGCGTCCGGTTGCGATTTCGGCGTGATGATACGCCTGCATCATCGTCAATTCGTAAAAATCCGTCAGCAGCGTAAGGTTTCGCATCAGAATCCGTCGTCATCTCTAAAATCTTCAACCGCCGAACGTTCGCCCTTCCATTTTTCGTAATTTTCCAAATTGCTATGTGCCGCGCCGATTTCTTCCGGGCTTGTGTGCCTCAGCTTCAACCATGCAAGCGTTCCGGTCACAAGGTAATACAAAATCCAACCGTGGAACGCGATTTCGATTATCATGCTTCCCTCAAACCCGCCGCCCGCTAAACCTAAAAAGAAAAATACCGCGAATACAAGAGTTTCTATCGAAAAAAAGATTAGAGCGATTACCATAAAAAATTTCGCGTTCTTGGATAACGCCCAGCAAAGCAAATACGCGCCTATCGCAATCAACGCGCCAACCAAGCCGAATACCGTAAAAATGTCATTGCCAAGTTCAAACGCAAATATTTGCGCGAGTTCCAAAATTAAAAGCGGAATCATCGCAGAAAAAAGCAAATATACACCCGCCTCGGAAAACGCCAGAAAAACATTAATTGTCGTAAACACTACGACAAGCAATAAATTTGCCCTCGCCGTTTTAAACTTCACAGCTTGCCTTGCAATCTCTCCTGAATCCATTTGAAGCCTCCCTTTTAGGAAATATTTCATTTATATTACGTTATGTATTAGAATGAAGCAAGCGAAAAATATGAACGTGAATCAAGTTTTAGAATGAACGGAGAACTCCATGAAAAATTTTTTTATTTTATTGTTAAATCTATGTATAAAATGCAAGCGCGGACAAATTGCGGAGCGTGCTGCGGGGTTGACGCTTAGTGTATTGCTTGCGTTTTTTCCGTTTTTGGTGTTTTTAATGTCACTGATGGGGTTTTTGAATTTGAATACGGATGAAATATTGAGCGGGTTGTATTATGCTTTGCCGGGAGATGATATTACTTCTCTGGTGTCGTATTTTGTGACGCAACGTTCGGAGACGCGGAGTGCGGGGTTATTGTCTGCGACTTTGGCTTTTTGTTTGTTTAATACTTCGAACGGCTTTCGCGCGGTGATTCGATATACCAATATGGCGTATGATGTTCATGAGCAAAGGGGTTTTTTTGCTCAGGTTGGGTTGTCGTTTACGCTGATGCTTCTTTTTTCCGCCGCGCTTATTATAATGCTTGGGCTGTTGGTTTTCGGGCGGCAGTTGTGGAGTTATATTTTTCCGTTCGGTCCGGAGTTTTTCTTTACGGCAATCAGCGCGATTACGGCGTTGATTGTTCTTTTTATTTTTACTTCATATATATATAAATCTGCTTGCGCGAAGTCGATTCCGTTGAAACATATTTTTCCGGGAGCGGCGTTTACGGTTTTTTCGTGGGTAATCGTAAGCGCGGTGTTTGGATTTATTATGCAGCATTTTACGCACTTTCCGGCGATTTACGGAAGCATCGCGGGTGTTTTCATTTTAACGATTTGGCTTAACTGTGTTGCGATTGTTTTACTTATCGGAAGTGAAATAAACGCGTTGTTATACGAAAGCGGAAAAATATTTTAGAAATATTAAACACTAAACAAATCCCGCGAATAAACCGAAAAATAAATTAGAAAGTTTTACGAAAAATTTTCTACGGGAGTTGTTTATGAACACATTTATCATATCAATTGCGCAAAGCGCAGTACAAAATACTGCGGGCGCAACAAACAATCAGCGCAGAAGCGAACCTACGTGGACAACGGGGCAGAGTATTACTGCGCTTTTTGAATCCGTAAGCGGCGGCACCGCGACATTGCGGACGGAGGACGGCGTAGTATTTACTGCGGACGCTTCGTCGATAACAGGTCGCGTAGGGGATACCCTGCGTTTTATGGTTCAGCGGTCGCGTACGGGCTTCAAGCTTACGCAGGATTTGGGAAATCCCGCACAAAAAAGAGATATCGGACGCGGTGTAAAGTCCGCGCTTGACGGGCTTCGCGGCGTTGCGAACACGCTTAACCAAATGAAAGAAACGGAAGAGCTTCGCGACGAACATCGCCAAGAGCAAGCGCAAAAGGTTGCGCAAGCGATTAAGTCAATTCGGCGCGCGCAGTCGTATGCATCGGGAACGGGCAAAAAAACCGCAGTCGCGGCAATGGTTCAAAGCGGGCTTGATATAAATAAGGTAAGTTTCAACGATTTCAGCCGCGTGATGCACAATATGGAAAGAACGCCGGAACATCCGATGACCGAGCAGGAACTTGCGCAAAACATGAACAGGGATTTCGCAAAGCCGGAAAACGCGAAGGAAATCGTAACAAGCCTATACAAGCATGGAATGCCCGTGTCTGACCAAAACGTAAACGCGTTGGAAAACGCGTGGGATAAATTGCCGGAAAAAGTTGAGCCGCAGGCAATAGAAAAATTGGTCGCAAGCGAGGAAGACCTTACGCTTGACAATGTATATAAAAGTAAGCACACGTCGGGCGGAACAGCCGTTCCTCCCGCAGGAAACGCGCCGTGGGACGCGCTTCAGGGTGCGCTGAAACGGCTTTTCGAACGCGAGGGAATCGCGTATGTTCAGGACAATTTAGTAGCGGCGCGTTTTCTGCTTGACAGAGATTTGCCGCTTACTCGCGTTAATATCGACAAAGTTATTTTCCTTAACGCAATGTCGGGAAACATTCCGAAAGAAGCTTTTTTTGACCGTGCCGCATTCCAGCTTGCAACGGATAATCCGATTGGCAATATGGACTTGCCCGATGTGGCGCGTATTGGCGAGGCACAAATTAAATTTGCGGAGCAGGCGGCTTCGCGTGCGCGTTCGTTCGGCGTGGGTACAGACCACATGCTTGACATGATGCGCACATTTAACGTAACCGAGCCCGACGCATATCGTTATCATCGCATGGCGGGCGGCGACGGCGGCATGGGCGCAACCTCGCGCATGACGCGAATCTTCAATTACTTAGGAAACATTCCGCCGCTTACGGTAAACGTTCACGGCGGAATCATGAAGGGGCAGGCGCCGTTTACGATTCAGGGAATCCATGAATCTGTAATGTATGCACGCGCACGCAGTCACTACGAACAATACGCAACGGTTCCCGATGCGCGTTACGGCGATTCTTTCGCGAAGGTTCGCGGAGAATTCGCGCCGCTTCTTGAAAAAATGGATATTACTCCGTCTGCCGAAAACTTAAAAGCATCGTTTATTTTAAGTAAAAACAGCATGGACGTAACGCAGGAAAACCTACAAGCCGTTAAAGCAATCGACGCGAAAATTAACGCGCTCGCTTCTAAGCTTCACCCGATTATCGCGGCTTCGATGCTTGAAGAAGGGCTTAATCCGCTTGAGATGCATGTTGACCAAGTTCTTGAATACGTTAAAAAATTTAATTTAAGCAAGGGAAAAGACGTTACCGGAAAAATCGCGCAATACATCATGGAAATGGATTCTGCAAGCAGCGTAGACCCCGAGACACGCAAATCCATGATTGCGCTCTACAGAATGCTCCATATTATTCAGCGCGACGAATCCGCCGCGTTAGGGCTTGCGACAGAGCTTGGTAATTCTCCGACATTGGGCGCGTTAATGGAGCTTGCGAAGAAGTTCACGCATATTCGGTCGGGCGATGCCGTTGATATGCAAATCGACGAATCATTCGGGCAATTGCAAAAATTAGTACGCCCCGAAGGAAATATCAAGGGCACGGTTGAATCTGCCGCCGCAAGAGCATTGAGTCATTTCGATGTTGTTCTCGACAGATTCGTTGATGTTGCGTCACCTGCAATTTTAGAAGAATTGTTAAACTCGCCAGACGGTTTAAACAAGCCGCTTGAAGATTTAACCGCAACGGGCACATTGCCCGAATCCCCCGACTACACCGCAGCGGATACCGTAAACGCCGCAAAAGTTGTTTTCGAGCGCATGGTTGCGGAGCAAATTCAGGCATTCATCGCGGCGAATCCGCAGCTTGTGCATTTTCTTGTAAGCCGAAATATTTCCACAACGATTGGGAATATTAAATCATTGGAAAAAATGACTCGTTCAAACCGCGCACTCGCCGACGAACTCGAGGAAGCCGAACGCAACGCCGACGACGAACTCGGCACCGCAAGCATTTCCGATGCGCTGCAAGATACTTCGCTTACAGGATTGCGAAAGGGCTCTGCCGTCGGACATCTTTTCGCGAGAATTCTTGACGCGGTGCAAAGCGCCCTTCCGAGCAAAAGCACTGCTTCAATTGAATCGCTGCTTGCCGTCACACACGCGCTTAACGGCGATTCCGAAAGCGGCTTCCAGCTTCCGATAAAAGTAAACGGTCGCATCGCGAATCTTCAATTATATGTTCTTAACGACAAAGCACTCACACAAGACGGCGCAAGAATTCTTCTTTCGCTTGATACAAAAAATCTCGGACTTGTCACTGCTTACTTCACGATGTACAACGACGGCGTTGATGTAATCGTCACTGCGCAATCCGAGAAAGCCGTTGCGGCGCTGACCGCCCGCCAAGAAGGTCTCACTCAAATGCTTTTCGGCGCGGGCATCAAAGTTGATTCGCTTCAAATCGCTCTCGACAAAGAACCCACACTCGAAACATCCCTTCCGCCCGACGCGTTGCAGCAATGGGCGGCAGACAGCCCCGAAGTTCGAAGCATCACATCATCCACGGTAGACTTGAGGGTGTAATATGGAAAAAAACAAAGACGATTTCTACGCAATCGTTTCCGCAATCACGCGCTTCATCGAAACAGCGGACGACGACGCGGACACAAAAAATATAGGAGCAAAATCTCCGCAAATTTCTAATAACGAGAGGAAGTAAATCATGGTAATTTCTCACAATGTTCCGGCGTTATTTACGCATTTAAGTATGCGCCGCGCAGACCGCGGGCTTCAAGCGGCAATGACAAGGCTGTCATCGGGAATGCGCATTAACAGCGCGAAGGATGACGCGGCAGGGCTTGCGATTGCGAATAAATTAAATTATCAAGTCGGCGGATTAAATCGCGCAAGCGAAAACTCAACACATGGAATTTCGCTTATTCAAACGGCGGAAGGCGCGTTAAATGAAATTCATAATATGTTGCAAAGAATGCGCGAGTTGAGTGTTCAGGCGGCGCACGGCACGCTGACCGACGACAACAGGGCAATGGTTCAATTGGAAATCGAACAGCTTACAATAGAAATACATTCCATTTCGCGCAATACGGAATTCAACAGAATGCGCATTCTTAACGGCGAGGCGAACCGCGTTGTGGATAACGCATTGTGGAACGCGACTCTCGGTGCGGCTTCTCAGCAGGTAACGCGCAATATTGTCTCAACGCTTTATGTTTCGCCGGAAGTTCCCGCCGGCAATATGAACTACACAATAACACAAGCAGGGCGTCCCGCAATGATGGTACTTACGCCGACGGGAACGGTTGCGGAAAATGACCCGATAACGGGTCTGCCGACAGGCAGAATGGTATTTCCGCCGAACAGCGGATTTTCCGTAAACGGTGTCGCCATTGATATGTCTGACAAAACATGGGAGGAAGTCATTTTTGATATAAACGAAAAATTACCGTTTTTGGGAATGTCATTGTATGAAGGAACCGACGGCACACTTAATGTACCGGCGGGAACCGATAACAGAGGCACATGGTATCTTGTTACGAATTTGGCGGGGCGCGACCATAGCATTACGTTGACGGGCGTGCTTGACGTTATCGGAATGGCGGGCGTTACCAGAACGGCAGATACGGGCGTTGACGCATTGGTGACAATGGCGAATCCTCCGATTACAGACACAGGCGGTAATCCGATAATCGGCGGCTTGGTCGATGTAAACGGAAATCCCGTGGCGGGTGCATCGTTGGCGGCGTCGGCCACCGGAAATTATATTTTAATTCGCGGAAGCCAAGGTGAAGACATCCGCATGAATATTCAAGTCGAATTTAACCCCGGTGCAAATGCGGGAGAATTTTTCAGATTCCCGGGCGTTGACGGTTTTCCGATTAGCGAACTTGAAGTCGGCGGAGCTTTCGACAACGGACTTCATATGTCAACGGATTTTCGTGATTTCGGTCCGATTATGTTACAAATCGGTTCTCAGCATAACACGGCGATGCCGGTGCAAATTCCGCGTGTGAATTCCGAAACACTCGTGCTTATTCAATATGTAGGCGGAACTATGTACAATATTATTGATGTTCGCCCGACACTCGGTGCGCTTCAAGTCGGCGCGAACGCCGCTATAAAAATTTGTGACGCGGCGATTCTTACCGTTTCGGATACGCGCGCAAGGCTCGGCGCATATCAAAATCGTCTTGAGTCCACCGTTCGCAATCTTGATGTCGCCGCCGAGAAT
>JAIRVD010000386.1 GCA_031254075.1 Clostridiales bacterium | reverse complement strand
TTGCCAAAGATTCAAACTTTTAGAAATCTTCATAATAGTTGGTAGTTTAGCGTTTTTACGGAAATATGTAAAGGGTAAAACCCTATCCGTTTTTGAAAAGCCTTAACATTTTCAACGCCGCGCGCATCGGAAGCGATTCAAAACGTCTTGCTACTTTTTTGAATTCTGTGCGAATCGGGATGTTTTGCGGACATGCTTTTTCGCATTTTCCGCAGGATGTGCAGGAACGGATACTGATTGGGTTCGGCGAAATCGCGCCCATCCCCACGAAGTACATGAAAACGCCGGCGAAATAATTTTGCGCGTAGCTTGCGTTGTAAGCGGCAAACCTTGCAGGAATATTGATATCTTTCGGGCATGGCAGGCAGTAATTACAGCCGGTGCATTTGACTTTGAACGATTCGGCAAAGATGTTTTTTACATCAGAAAAAACGGCAAGTTCGTTTTCTTCGAAAGGAATAAACTTCGTTGCCGCACGAATATTTTCTTCCGCGATTTTCGCGCTTGACATTCCGCTTAAAACAACGGTAATTTCCGGATGATTCCAAAGCCAGTCGAGAGCCCAATTAGCGGGCGTTTTTTCGGGATTTGCCTTTGCGAAAACATCCACGGCTTTTTTCGGCAAGCCTGTTGCGAGTCTTCCGCCCAAAAGCGGCTCCATAACCATAACGGAGAGTCCTTTTTCAGCCGCAAGACGCAAGCCGTTTTTGCCCGCCTGATAATTTTCGTCGTAATAATTATATTGAATCAAACAAAATTCCCAATCATACGTGTCGAGCATTTTTGGAAAATCATCGCCCGACCCATGAAAAGAAAACCCGACATGTTTTATTTGCCCTGTTTCTTTTTTTTGCGCAATCCACTTTTCTATGCCGAGATTTCGAATTGTTTCCCATTGCGAAAAACTAAGCACATTATGCATTAAATAATAATCTACAAAATCGGTTTGCAAGCGGCGCAACTGCTCGTCAAAAAATCTGTCGAAATCCTCGTATTTTTTGCACATCGAAATCGGCATCTTCGTCGCGATGAAAACAGATTCGCGCAGATTGTGTTTTTTCAAAACCGAGCCGAGTGTTTTTTCACTGTTCGGGTAAATATATGCCGTATCAAAATAATTTACGCCGCCGTTAATCGCCGCAAGGATAACGCGCTCTGCCTCTTGCCCAACGGGCGGAAAACGCATACAGCCAAGCCCGAGCGCGGATAATTTATTTCCCGATTTTTTATCAACACGGTATTGCACACGACCAACCCCATTCAAATGGGAGCTTCGCCCCCAAGCCCGCTTCCGCTCCGTTTGCTTCGCTCACACGGCGCGGCGTAATTTTCAACTTTTCATGGTAAGCACATACGCCGGCGGAACATTTCTCATCTCGTGTTTTATTTTTGCGATTTCAAAGAAGCGCGTCAGAATTTTTTTCTTGAACAACGTGTATTGAAATGTAATAAAAAACCCGTTCGGGCTTAAAAACTTTTTCGTTTGCGCAAGAATATTTTCGGAAATTTCCTGCGGCAGACTCGCGAACGGCAACCCGGAAATAATAAAATCTGCATATAAAAAACCGTGTTCCGATAAATATTTTCCTGTATTTTCCGCGGAATCGTTTATAATATGCAGATTTTGAATATTTTCGTATTTCACTTTCAGTATTTTGCAAAAATCCTCATTCATTTCAATCAGAAGAATTTTTGTGTTTTCGTTGCGTTTGGATAAAAGTTTTTCCGTAAAAACCCCGGTGCCGGGACCGTATTCAACGATGCATTGCGCCTCATCGAAATTGATATTTTCAACCATTTTACGCGCAAGATATTTTGAACTCGGCAGAATGGCACCGGTGGTTCTCGGTTTTGTCACATATTGAAGAATAAATCTAAGGCTCGCCATTACTCGGCGATTCCGATTACCATACCAACCGTGCGCAAATTATCCGGCTGCGCTATTTCCTTAGGAGCGAACGCCTTGTTAAGTGATTCGAGGATAACCACACCTTTTCTGTGGTCTACGCGCAGGCGTTTGCAATAGGATTCTCCGTCGTACAAAAAAATTCCTACATTATCGGGGTCTACCTTCGGCACCGCCTTTACGAAAACAATGTCGCCGTCGCAAATTTTCGGCTCCATACTATCGCCCATAATGCGCACGCAAAAATCCGCTTTTTCGCTGACTTGTGTAGCGACAAAGCGCATTTCCTCATATTGGCGGTCGCAGTTGTCGTCGAAATAGTTGCCGAGCCCCGCGCTTGCTTTTTGGTCATAAACCTTCAGAACAACCCACTTATCATCAATCAGCGGTTTATTTATGCTCTCGCTGCGTGTACTTAAGAAGCTTACACGCTCGACTTCTTTTTGCATAACAATATCAACAACTTCACGCCCATGTGTATCCAGTTGGCGGTAATTTTTTATGAATGTATTTTCGTCATCGGTAAGAATTGCGATATCTTCCGCTTTTTTGCGATTATCGCTGACGCCGAGAAGATAGTCCAAACTTACACCAAAATACCGCGAAAGAATTTGCAGAACCTCGGAGTTGGGTTCGCGGAAGCCCGATTCGTAATTTGCGTATGTGCTGTAATTAATCGGAAGCTGGTTAACTAAATCGCGTTTACTCAAATCTCTTTCTTTTCGTAGCATACGAAGACGTTCTGAAATCATAATACACCTCGCAAAATTTTTTTGAAAATTTGTTCGCCGAAAAAAGCATACTACAAGCGGTTTTTTATTTCAATAGTTTAAGAAAAATAATTTAAAAAGTTTTTTTCGATTTTCAGGCGAAATTTGTTTCGATTTTTCTTGACGCCGCACTCACAGTGTGTAATACTGTGCTTGTCACATTACTATTCGTCCCGCGGGAGGGGAACATATGTACATTAACATCGAAGCAGAGCGCATTCGCCGCTACATGACAAAGACCGAATTAGCTCGCAAACTTGCCATTGATTCGGCAATTCTCGACAACTGGATTCACGGGCGGTGCGCAATTCCCGCCGACCGGCTGCGTGCCCTGTCGCGGCTTTTTGACAATTGCAGTGTCGATTATTTATTGCAAGAAAGACCGAAAAGGAAGGAGGTGATAAGACTTGGACACGCTCTTTAAAGGAGCCGCGCTTACCGTCGCAGGGCTTGCGGCAAGCATTGTGAGCCGTTTATTCGGCGGATTCGACATGCTGCTTCAAACACTTTTGCTGCTTATGGCGGTGGATTTTATTTCCGGCATAATTTCCGCGGTTGTATTCAAATGCTCCGACAAAACCGAATCGGGGCGGCTTTCAAGCAACGCGGGACTTCGCGGTTTTTTCAAAAAATGCTGTTGCCTGTTGTTAATCGTCGTCGCAGTACATCTTGACGCGCTTTTAGGCACAAACAGCCTTACCCGCGATGCCGTTATCATAGCATTCTGCCTTAACGAATTAATCAGCATCCTCGAAAATATGGGAACCATGGGAATCAAACTTCCCGTACCGCTGATTAACGCACTGGAAATGCTCGGAAAGAAAAAAGTGTAGCAAAAAATTACCGCCCGATGAATTCGAGCGGTAATTTTTTATTTTAAATTTTATTCCTGCGTGTAAACCATAAGAGCCATATGTCTTGCGCGTTTTACGTTCATTGTCATGGCGCGCTGGTGTTTTGCGCAGTTGCCTGTTACACGGCGCGGCAAGATTTTGCCGCGTTCGGATACATATTTGCGCAGTTTTGCGATGTCTTTGTAGTCAAACGAAGTTACTTTATCTACGCAAAACTGGCAGACGCGTTTTTTGCGTCTTCCACGTCTTTTTTGAATCATACCGTCACACTCCTGCTAAAATGGTAAATCATCGTCTTCGTCGATGCTTTGGGTAATTGCGGCAAAGCCTTCGGGCGGGGCTGACGGAGGCGCGGAATTGTAATCACTTCCGCCGCCTTTTGCCATGCGCGACTCGAATGCGGCTTTGCTTTCGGCAAAATACATATCTTCAACGTTAACGTCCGTAACCCACTTGCGCTGACCCGTGTTGTCCTCGTAAGAACGAACGGACAGACTGCCGACTACGGAAATCATCATGCCCTTTTTTACATAGCGTTCCATAACTTCCGCCGTGCGGCGAAACGCCGAACAATTTATAAAATCGGCTTCGGGTTCGCCTTCTTTTTTAAAGCGCTTGTCGACCGCAAGCGTAAATTTCGCAATGCAAATAGGCTCTGTACTTTGGGAATAGCGAATTTCCGGGTCTTTCGTAAGGCGACCCATCAATATTACTTTAT
>JAIRVD010000141.1 GCA_031254075.1 Clostridiales bacterium | reverse complement strand
GAAAGCAACTCTGATGATGCAATTGCGTATATAGACGGAAGTTACAGCAATGTTGCAAAGCGGTTTAGTTATGCGGTTATTCTATTTATAGATGGCGAAAAAATTACTTACAGCGGTTCTGAAAATACTTCAGAGTTAGCAGAAATGCGCAATGTAGCCGGTGAATTGAAGGCGGCCATGTGTGCAATTCAGCTTGCTAATAAGAATGGTGTAAAAAATTTAAAGATATATTATGATTATGCCGGTATCGAAATGTGGGCGACCGGTAAGTGGAAGGCAAAAATGTTTTATACGCAAGAGTACGCTAATTATGTAAAAAAAATGAAAGAAAAAATTAATATCACGTTTGTTAAAGTTGTGGCTCATTCCGGTGACCTTTACAATGATGAAGCAGATCATCTGGCAAAAATAGCGTTGTTGGGTGAAGGTGATGCTTCGGCAAAGAATGAAAATGGATTCGCACCCGATTCAAATGTTTTTCCGGTATTATCCGGTAAAAAAAGTTCAATAAACCTTAATATAATGTCTAAGCAGGGAACAATCATTTCTCCCGAAAAGTTGTATAAGTGGGCAAAATCGAACTGGTTGCGGGAAAAAATGAAGGTAGCTGATATACTTGAAATCAAAGCGTATTATGACATTAATTCGGATTTATTTTACATCAATGTTTTGGGGAAACAAAATGAACGTATTTATACACTAAGGAGCGATGAATGGAATGGTAAAGAATAAGGGGTTTTTTATTAGCGAACAGGATTTTTTACAACTGCTTAATGAATTTGCTCAGCAGAAAGACAACAGCTATAATCCGATAAACCTAATTGCAAAAGAGCTTAACCCTGCCAACAGGCAAACCCGGTTTACGCTTAAAATAAATTCACATACTATATCGTTGGATGCATATTTTAGAAGTGATAACACTATTACTGTATTTTCCATTAACAGCGAACCCTCAAAGTCATTTACGGATGAGTTTACAGATTACATTAAGGATCATGTGAAATTCATGAATGTTGATAAAGGTTCTTTTATTTGTGAAGATATTGAAAAGGAAGTTTTTAATGAGATGAAAGCATATCTTTTAGGATTAGAAGGCGTTAAGGCTGTCAGAGACGAGGATTTGGATTTAAACGGTTGGATTTTTCAACTAATCAGTCAAGTCGGTGATAAAGTTACGTTAACATATTACGAGTCAACCAAAAAATTATGCTTTAATGGGTTGCTGATGAACCTGCATATAGAAATTAAAGCATTTTTATCCGGATACAATGCCTATGCGGAAACAACAAGGCAGGTAGGAGATGCGGATGACGATAATAAAATTAATGCTTTAATCAATTTGTATCTTAAAAATTCTTACAAAAACCTACATAGTTTATTACAGGATTTTTTATATGATGCATTAAAATATACCATTGTACGTGTAACATTTAAGGACTATGGGACATGGGCGTTTCCTGCGTTAAAGGCATTGGAAGGTCGAATAAAGCAAATGTTTCATTTCGGAGGCGTAACAATAGACCGCAATGGTTTTAAGGATATGTTTGACAAGCCCGGTCATCAATATGAATTAAACAGTATTTACACTGCGCAGGTTGGAAATAATATCGCTGACAGGATTAATAAATGTTATACGTATTATAATAAAAACAGACATGCACTTTTCCACACGGATCAATTGATGAGCGCAACAAGGCGATTAGCCACTCAGGATGAAGCCGAAAATATAATTATCGAAACATGCAAACTGATTGAAGTATCCTATAACGATTTGGGAAGATAGCGGAAACAATAAGGAGATGGATGATATGGGTAGCTATAAGATTCTACCATTAGAGAGTGGTGGCTATGTTATCGTAGCTACATCGTATCTCAGACCCTTTGACGATATAGATCATATTGAGTATGATTTAAAGGGGTACGATTATCATGGGGGTGTATTGTTTGATTTGCTTTTATGTAATGGGTTAAGCACTAACCGTTATATGAAAATGGATTTTGACGGAGAGAAATTCGATTATGATTCGCTTGTATTATTAAAAAATATATCCGGTTCCACAAAGGAAGCAATAGGTGATTTTTTCAAGGAAAATGACTCTTATCTTGATGACAGTATTTTACCAAATGCACAGCGTTATTTAATCCGTTGTGGAAAAGCAATATAGTTAACATCGAAAATCCTTTATGCGAATCTGAACCTCGGCGTTGTTATTCCAAACATTTGTTTCGATGCAGTACACTGCGTCGAAACAAATGTTTTCGTTTTTATCGGCAAAAATGGCGGCGTAGTTTTCGTTTAGACCGAAGGCAATGCCTTTCAGGCGCCGCCCTGTTTTACATACGAATGTGAAGATAAGCGTGTTTTTTTCGTTAATGATGCGAACCTTTTCGGCGTGCAAGCCGTAGGACGCGAAAAGCGGTTCGGCGTTGCCTTTGCCGAACGGGGCGAGTCGGGCGAGTTCGTCGGAGAGCGCAAGCGAAATTTCATCGGGCGAAAGCACGCGGTCGATTTGCAGAATCGGGTGAAAATCTTCGTCGGTGAGAGTGCAGTCGTTGTTTAACGCAGTGCGCAGTGCGCCGATGTTTTCTTCGGGAAGCGTAAGCCCGGCAGCCATTTTATGTCCGCCGAAGCGGTTGAAAAGATGGCGGTGCCTGTACAGTGCTTCGAATAAATTATATCCCTCAACGGAACGCCCCGAGCCTTTCACCGCGCCGTTGCCTTGAGTAAGAAGAATTGTCGGGCGGCAGGTTGCGTCACGAATACGCCCCGCTACGATTCCCGCGACGCTTTCGTGCGCTTCGAAATCGGTAAGCACCAAAACTTTCGGAAGTTTTTCGGAGTCTACAGTTTCGGAGAGTGCGCGCTCCACGCATTGCAAAGTCAAATTTTTTCGTGCTTCGTTAAGCTCAATTAATTCCTGTGCCAGTTTTAGGCGAGCTGGTGTTTCGTCTGTCGGTGCGAGCAGCAACTCCACCGCAAGTGCCGCGCTTTCCAGCCGCCCCGTTGCGTTAAGGCAGGGTCCGATTACAAAACCGACCGTAAATGTGTCAATCGGTTTTTCCAAATATCCGCGCAGTGTGATTAGGCTGCCGAGTCCCGGATTTATCAGCTTGTTTGCGTTTAAGACGGCGAGCCCGCCGGTTACGATAACTCGGTTTTCGTCGGTGAGATTTACGATATCGCAAAGCGTTGCGACGGCGGCAAGCACTAGTAGTTCATCATGTTCCGTTTGCGTCAGCGGA
Source organism: Clostridiales bacterium (assembly GCA_031254075.1). Lineage (GTDB taxonomy): Bacteria > Bacillota > Clostridia > Lachnospirales > WQUN01 > WQVC01. The sequence continues at coordinate 775 of JAIRVD010000141.1, read as the reverse complement.
TTTTGCAGAAATTCGCAAAGCGAAACCGCAAGCCGAAATACAAGCCCCGCCGCGCACATCTCTTTGAACGGATATTCGCATTCCGATTGTTTTGGGTCAACGATTGCGACCGCAGACGGCAGAATATCTGTGCGCTTCAATAAGGCAGTGGGGACGGTTCTTCTGTCTTCCTCACTGTCTTCGAAACCGGGTTCGTGGTGGTCGATTATTATTGTTTGCACGCCCAGTTCAGCGGCGGTTTTTATTTCTTCAATCGCGGAAATTCCGTTGTCAACCGTGATTAGCAAATCGCCGCCGCCGCTCGCGAGTTTTTCAACGGCGGCGATGTTTAAGCCATAGCCTTCTTCGATTCGGTGCGGTATGTAATATTCGCAGTTTGCACCGAGCTTTTTCAACGTTTTATATAAAATCACCGTACTCATAATTCCGTCGGCGTCGTAGTCACCGTAGATAATTATTTTTTTTTCGGGAAGAGCGGCGGCGATTTTTTTTATCGCTTCCTCCATACCCTTCATTTGAAACGCCGGGCGCAGTCGTTCCACCGTCGGCGCGAGAAATGAAATCGCGGCGTTTTTACTGCGAATCCCTCTGTTTGCCATTGCATTTGCGGTTATTTCGTTGATACGTAAAACCCGGGACATCAGCGGCAAATCCGCGTCCGTTTCGCGCATAACCCAGCGCGTTTCATTTATCTTCATATTGAATAATCCTTCCTGTGATGGAGATTTCTGCGGACAGAGGGGACGGTTCTGTTGTCATCTTCGCCGCGCCGATT
>JAIRVD010000364.1 GCA_031254075.1 Clostridiales bacterium | reverse complement strand
AACAACGCCCCAAACATAAAAAAAACCATGGCGAAAACCCAATAGAGATAGGTTTCGCGCACGGTTCGCGGCAAGATAATTGCGAAAAAATTTTTTATTTCGGAAAAACTGCTCGTTTCGCGAACATAAAAAAAATTATGGCTTTCGCCTACTAATCTGTTAAGAAACACAACGGCGTTTCCGCCGGGATAATGCGTTTTCGCATAGGCAAGATTAAAGCAGACCAACCGAAACAGTCGCGCGAACTCACGCACCTCTTCGGCAGTCAGCCTTTTAATCCCGCCTTGCAAACGCAGACGATTATTATAAGCCTCAAGAGCCTTCCAATTGTTTTCGTTCTTTGCGGAAAAGGCTACTTCCTTCATTTATAAGTCTTCTTGGTCGAAAGTCATGTTAATTAAGTCGCTGTACCAAAGCAAAGCTTCTTTATACGCAATGTGTATTTGGTCGATAGAAATATTGCGCACGAGAGCAATGCGAGAAATTTCCTTCCAATGCCCCATTTCGTATTCCTGCACGAAGAACAGCACGATATAAAATTCGCCCTGCTGCGTAACCAGCGCGTCTTTTATTTGCGGCGGAACAAACACCATTTTGAACGCGTCTTCAATCGGAATATCCAAAATAACGTCAAGCACGGAGAACAGTCCCATTAGGAAGAGATTTTCCGCAGCCATGCCCATTTCGAAATGCCGCGCAAGATTCTCGCAGAATTTCGCGCGAATCAGCGACAGACGCATAATTTCAGACGGACTGTCAGTGCAAAGCGCGTTAGAAACCGCTGTAGAAACCCATTTTTTGATTTCCTTTTGACCGAGCATTGCGGCGGCTTGGTTAAGGTTTTTAACTTCCGACCGCGTTTTACCCGCTGTGTTAACGAGTTTCATAAACTGAATCGCAAGCGCGGTATCCTGCCTGATTGTGCGTGTGAAAGCTTGGAAATCGAAGTCGTCTTGGTTTACGACATTTAACAGTTGAATATAATTCGTTTTAAGCGGCGAAAGCGCGTTCTGCTTTGCATTGGTCGGAATTCGAACTTTGTAAAATGCGCCGTCGTATAAATCAATTTTCGAATCACGATGCATTACAATTTGGTCGAAAACGGGTTTTTCGCTTATTTCCATTGCTACGACTTCAGCGTTGGGGAATTCATTTTTAATAATTCCGGAATAAGAAACAAGATTGTTTAGCGGAACCTTCAAAAGAACATAACTTATAAACGGCTTTACCGGAAGAATATCCTCTGCCCTGCCTCTGAAAATTGCCGAGAACTTAAACCCGAGCCCGTGAAAATGACTGCATCTTTCAAGCACAAGCTCGTCAAATGTAATATTTTCGTTCAGCAGAAAGACAATTTTATCCGTTTCCTCTGTGATATTTTTATTGAGTTCCGTAAAAAGCTGAATTTGCGTAACCGGAATAAAAATCGGCTTGCTCTGTGTCAGCGCATCCAACCCGACATCGTTTACAAAGTCTATGAAAGGCGAATCCATAGCCCTGTCCAGAGGATTCGACTTTGTCGATTCCAGAATCGCATTGCCGTACTGCGCTGACATAAAATACCCTTCAACTTGCATTTTACCCGTAAATAGCGGTTTGGGCACAATTAACAAATTCATGCGACATCCTTCTTTCGGAATTGGCATTTTTTCTAATGTGTGTACTATAACAAATGTTTTGTCAGTGTTCAAGAAGTTTAAATCAAGGCTTCCTTAATTTCGTCGGGCAAAGATTCGCGGTCGCAATGAATGCTTATCGAAAAACCAACTTGGTCTGTTTTCGCAAGGGAGTCAAGACGGTTTTTTAATTTTAACAGCGCGTCATTTGTTACACCGTCTTTTGCCAAAATATTATTCAGTCCGTCAACGTAAATATGTTTTATGTCGCTGTTCTGGGAAAGAATTCCGAGAACAAAACCGATAAATTCGCGGTAGTTCGCAAGCTCGCCCTTTCCTGCTTCCACGAAACGAATATCGCGATGCAGGTCAAAAATATGTCGCTTGTCATCATCAATGAAAACCAAGTGACCGTCTGTTACTTTTGCGTCGTTGTTTGCCATGTCAATGAGCTTGCGGGTTTTTCCTTCACCTTTCATTCCTGCCAAAAACTGTACCAATGAAACCGCCTCCTTAGAAAAATGTCTTGTAATACAATTGTAATTATATCATAATCTTTTTGGAAGAAAAGGTAAATGTGAGGATTTTTTTTATGCATTTGAAAAAATTAGAGCTTGCGGGGTTTAAATCTTTCGCGGAACGAATTTCGCTTGAATTCGCGCCCGGGCTTAACGCGGTCGTCGGTCCGAACGGCAGCGGAAAATCGAATATTGCCGACGCGTTGCGTTGGGTTTTGGGCGAACAAAGCGCGAAACAGCTTCGCGGCGGAAAAATGGAAGATATTATTTTTTCCGGAACGGCTCACAGAAAACCGCTCGGCTATGCCGAAATTACAATGCGCCTTGATAACAGCGACAACGCGCTTCCGTTGGATTTTAAAGAAATTGCGGTTACGCGGCGCGTTTATCGTTCGGGCGAAAGCGAGTTTGCAATTAACGGCGAGGCGTGCCGTCTGAAAGATATTCAAATGCTTTTTATGGACACCGGCGTCGGGCGCGACGGTTATTCGATTATCGGGCAGGGGCGCATCGACGAGATTTTGAGTTTGCGTTCCGAGGACAGGCGACATGTTTTCGAAGACGCCGCAGGTATAAGTAAATTTAAAGCGCGGCGCGGTGAAGCTTTAAATAAATTGGAACGCGAAAAACAAAATCGCGCGCGCGTTGACGATATTATTGCTGAACTCGACGAGCAGTTCGAGCCGCTTGAAGCGCAATCGGAAGAAGCACGTCGTTTTCTCGAATTGCGCGATGAGTATAAAAATATTCATATTAATATTTTTCTCAGCGATATTTTAAAAATAAACGCCGAACTTGAACATACCGAAACATCCCTCGCGAATATTTTAACGCAATCGGGCGACGGAAAGCGATTGCTCACGGAAGCGCGTTCCGTTTCTGAGAAATTGAAAACACGCGCCGCCGCTTCGGATGTAAAATATCGCCGCGCAACCGAGGCTTTGTTAGAAACCACAACGGCAATAGAGCAACGTCAAAGCGACATAAAAATTTTAGAAAATCGCGGCGTGCAATTGGAAACCGATATCGCGCGTTTGAAAAACGAAGCCGAAAAACGCAGCGCGTTAATTTCGGAAAGAAAAGAAGAACGCGAAAAAGAAAATAAAATAATTTCCGACGCGCAAACGGAGTCGGAAAATTTAAATAATCGGTTGGAAGAGCAAATGGAAATTTCGGCGCAACGCGAAGGTGTAATGCGCGAGGGCGCGGCGGAAACAGACGCGTTAAACACCGCGCTGATGGACGCTATGAACACCGCGACCGACAGCCGAGCGGCGGTTCTTGAAGCGGAAAACGCGTATCGACGTCTTGAAGAAGATAAGGAACGTTTGAATATAGAAATCGACCGTCACGAAACTAAATCGGAAGAGCAAAGCACCGCACGGGCGAACGCCGAATCGGCGTTAAAAACATGCGAAGACGAAATCGCCGCCGCGCAAAAAAAACATGAAACATATTTGCAAGCATATAATCAATTTAAAACGGAATCGGACGAGCTTCAAAAAAACCTTCGCGCGGCGTCGGAAACTCTGACGGCGAGCAGAGGACGTTTTCGTGCGCTTTCCGATTTGGAGGCGCAGCATGAAGGATATTATCGCAGTGTTAAAGCCGTTTTGGCGAAGAAGGCAAGCGATAAAAATTTCAGCGGAATCCGCGGCGCGGTCGGTGAATTAATCGGTGTTCAGCCGGAATTTGAAACGGCAATCGAAATCGCGCTCGGCAGCGCGGCGCAGAATATAATTACACAAACCGAAGAAGACGCAAAACTCGCGATTAATTTTTTAAAAAATTCTAAGGAAGGACGGGCAACATTTTTGCCGCTTTCTGCGGTGCGCGGACGCAGTATCGACGCGGGGCGTTTGAAAAACGAACCCGGCTTTATCGGAATCGCCGCAGAGCTTGCAGATTGTGATTCCGAATATATGCAGGTTATTTCGCATCTGCTCGGCGACATTTTGATAATCGACACACTGGAAAACGCGCTTGTTCTTCATAAAAAATTCAAATATTCCTATAAAATCGTAACAAAGGGCGGCGAACGTTTAAGCCCGGGCGGAGCAATCACCGGCGGAAGCGTAGCGCGGCAAAGCGCGGGGATAATCGGGCGTTCGCGGCAGCTTGCGCAATTGAAGGAACAGGTGGACATTCTTCGGAATAATATGGAAAGGCTGACGGAAAGCGAACGCGTTTTAGGCGAAAAACGCAGTGCAACGCGCGACTTGTTAAACCGCGCAAGCGAAAACATAAGCAGTCTGCAATTGCAACAACAAAATTTAAACACGAAATTAAAAGACGCGGAAGAGAATATAAAAATTTTAACGGAAAAGACCCGGCATTATAATGAAGAAAACGACACAATAATGTCACGTCTCGTGGAAGCAAACGGAGCGGTTCGCGCGGCAAAGGCGGAGCTTACCGAAAAAGAAACCCTATGTGAGCAGGCACGCGAAAATTTAGAAAATTACCAGAAGGAAATCGAGCAAACGCGTCAAAATTTTTCCGAAGAAAACGATGCGTTAACCGAGCTTCGCATTGAAATAAGCCGAATCACAGACCGCATTGCGACTTGCGAAAAAAATATTTCGCGTTTGCAAAAAGAAGAAAATGTTTTATCGGAAGAACGCAGATTAATTCTCGCGGAAATATCCGCGAATGAATCCGCCTCGGAAAAAGCAAAATCCGACGGTGTTTTAAAAACCGCGGAGCTTGAAAAAATGCAATATGTATTAGGAGAAACTCGTGCCGCGCTGTCGGAAGCAGAGGCGGAAAAAACTGAGTTAGACGGCTTAATCAGCAAAACCGAAGCCGACGAACGCACGCACACCGACGCAACGACGCTGCTCGAACGCGAAATCGCGCGCCTTGAAGCGCGGAAAGAAAATCTCGACGCGGCAAGCCATCGTTTACACAATGAAATTTGGGAGGAATACAATTTAACCTATCAAAACGCGATGACGTTCAAGCGTTCCGACCTAAGCGAAACCGCGTTACGCAAAACGGGACAAAAATTGAAATTCGAACTTTCTCAAATGACGAACGTAAATATCGGAGCAATCGAAGCGTTCAAGCAAATAAAAACGCGCCACGGATTTCTTGTTGCGCAGCGCGACGATATTTTGGGCGCGGAAGCATCGCTCGATGAATTGATAAAAAATTTAACTTCGCAAATGGAAGCGCAGTTCGCGGAAAAGTTTTCCGAAATCGCGATACATTTCTCTGATGTGTTTAAAGAAATGTTTGACGGCGGAAGGGCGAGTCTATCTCTTTCCGATACGGAAAATATTTTGGAATCGGGCATTGAAATAATCGCGCAGCCGCCGGGCAAATCGCTGCAAAGCATGACGTTGCTTTCGGGCGGCGAACGTGCGCTTACGGCAATCGCGTTATTGTTCGCAATTCTGCGGATGAAGCCGTCGCCGTTCTGTGTTCTTGATGAAATCGAATCCGCGCTTGACGACGCGAATGTAACACGCTTCGCAAATTTTCTTCGTCAATATGCGACAGGCACACAGTTTATAATAATCACTCACCGCAAAGGAACGATGGAAGCGGCTGACAATTTATACGGCGTAACAATGGAAGAGCAAGGGATTTCAAAACTTGTAAGCGTAAAGTTTGTATAAAAATAATTGAAAAAGTTTTCAAATTAGAATAAAATGTAATCGGTCGGGAGGCTAAAATATGAATTTGTTTGCGAGGGAACAACAATTTTACAGCAACGCGCTTGCGACACTGCGCGGCATGGAAGACGGCGGCGTTCTTGATTTATCACATTACGAAAAAATTGTTGACGAATACGGCAAATTATTAAATCAATTCAATCAATACAGAAATATGATAAAAGTTTCCGAGCGCAAGCAACCGGAAATTATTGATAAGGCGAACTGCGATTTGCTTACCGGCGTTTACAACAAGCGATATTTGCAGGAAAACATGGACCGCGTTCTCGGGGCAATGGGACGAATGGGCGATATGCTGAGTGTTATTAAAGTTGACGTGGATTTCATAAAGCAGTATAACGAAACCTATGGCGCGAGCGAGGGCGACGAATGCATTCGCAGGGTTGCCGAGGCGTTAAAGAATTCCGTTTTACGCGCGGATGATTTTGTTGCGCGTTACGGCGGCGAGGAATTTGTTGCGGTTATGCCGCACACTCCTGAAGACGGCGCGCGTTTGGTCGCCGAACGTATGCTTGATTTCGTTCGCGGCTTGGAAATTCCTCACAGCGGAAGCGACACGCAATTTGTAACCGTTTCCATAGGAATAG
>JAIRVD010000301.1 GCA_031254075.1 Clostridiales bacterium | reverse complement strand
CCGCCAATTGTGCCGGCGTTGCTTCCACCGAACATGCCGTCTACTGTCCCGTCGTTAATCGTGATGTTTGTATCGCCCGTAACAGAACCGTCTATTCCGCCGCCGTAGAGATATTCAACAGTGCCGTCGTTGACCGTTATGTTTGTGCTTCCCACCAAACCTGCCGCCGCGCTGCTCGCGCCGACTACCATATAAATACTTCCGTTGTTTATTTCAATATTCGTACTGCCGGAAACAGTACCCTCCCAACCGCCGCCAAAAATCCAACCGTGATTTCCGCCGGAAATTTCTATGTTTGTATTGCCGTTGACAGAGCCTTGTCTGTTTCCGCCATAAATATTTGCTACCGAGCCGCCTGTTATATTTACATAAGTATTGCCTGTAATCATTCCGTCGCGGCTGCCGCCGAATATTCCGCCATTTATTGTGCCGCTTTCAACTATGACGGACGTATTCGCAGTATAATTTCCGCTTTCCCAACCACCGTGTACCCACCAATTGCCGACGCTTATGTCCTGCCCGCCGAACAAAGGAGTATTCGGGTCACTTTGCAGAAATACTTGCGTTTGCCCGCCGACTTCTTTAATTAAAATAGGCGTACCTCTGGCAAACACTCTAAAGTTTGCTGTGTCTATGATTGGTGCTTCCATAGCCGCGCTGACCGTCGGCGTAAAAGCCGGCAGCATTCCGAAAATTATTGCAGTTGCCAACATCCATACAATTATTTTTTTCGCGTTCATTTTCTTAACACCCCTCTATTTTATAAATACCATCTCCATTTCAGTGTATAGCATTGCGTTTCAAATTCCAGTGAGTGTGGGGGGCATTAAAAAAACACAAAAAAATGCGCCGCAAGGGAATGCCCAATGCAACGCAAATAGAATAGTACCGTTAATTATTACTTGAAATTTTTTTGCTTTTTTTATTTGTTTGGTATTTTAAGATATGCCGCGCGGACGGTGCAAGCACCGCGGAATCCTCATATTTCGGACTGCTGTTTTCTTATTACTTTTCCTGTACCGCCATGCATGTTAGAAGTCGCAGTACAAGCCAAGTGTTGCAATAATAAACAAAACAATCCTCGCTCAGGGTAGAGTCTATCGAAACTGTCGGTAGTCAGAGCCTTTTTAGGTTGAGCGGTACCCGTTGTCAAGAGAATGCCTTAAACGTGTTTTTATTATACACACGATAATTTATCTGTCAAGCATTTTATCGAAATATTTTTCGAATTTCACAAATACAGATTTCAATGCATATAATTAGCACAATCGCATTAATAACGGGAACAGCGGGTGAACCTTTTGTTTTCATTTAAACTAAGCAAACCGAAAAACTTAGAATCAACATTAAAGCATCTTGAAGGCGAAGTAAAAAAAAATAACGGAAATTTTTCGGGCGATACAAAAAAAGGCGCGATATCATTCAGCGGAATAAAGGGCGAGTATATCGTCAACGAAAACGATTTGGAAATAATCATTACCGAATCAAAATATCCCGAATTCATCGTAAAACGTCATATTAAAACCGCGCTCATTTGAAAAAATTTCGTTTCGAAGCCGAAATAAAAAAACAGCTCAACTTAAAAACCGCGCCTTCGCGCGGTTTTGCATTATCTTTTTTCCACCATAAACTTGATGGATGTTTTTTCCTTGCCATCGACTTCGAGTTGAGAAAACGCGGGGATGCAGACGAGGTCGATACCATTTGGAGCAACGTAGCCGCGTGCTACGGCGATGCTCTTTACAACTTGGTTAACAGCAGCCGCGCCTATGGCGTTGATTTCCACCGTTTCGCCGTTTCGCAGAATTGCCGCGATTGCGCCTGCAACGGACTTTGGCTCGGATTTAGATGATACACGTAAAACTTCCATGTCATTTCGCCTCCTATTGCGAAGAATGTGATGAATTTTGTTTATTATACACAAATTTTTATTTTATGAAATATATTTGCGCATATTTTTAAGCGCGTTTTTTTCCAAGCGTGAAACCTGTGCTTGAGAGATACCTATTTGATGTAGCGAAATGCAGTTTTTGCCGTCTCCGATGTTCAAGTGAATTTCGAGGTTTATATGAGCAGGGCTTTCGTTTATTTTGTGAACGATTATTTTATCTAAAAGCGTTTCGTTGAATTCGGAATTCAATTTTGCGAATTCGTGCCGCATTGTTTTTTCTAAAAGCGTGATATCGACTTGCGTGTTTTTGTGAGAACGAAGAGAGGAAATTTCGTCTTCATTTTTTTTGATTGCGGAATTCGCCGCATCGTTTCGTTCTTTGAATTCCTGTTTAGAAATTATTTTTTCTACGAGAAGCTCGAGCAGTTGGTCTTTTGTTTTTTGCAATTTTGACAAAACTTTCTCAGCGTCGGAAATTTCTTTTGAATAATCAACAACCTCCGCAGCGGAATATATTTCAAGCAAGCCGGAAATTACTTTTTCTTTGTCGTCGTAAATTTCGCTATAAATTTCGTCAAGAATTTTTTGCAGCTCCGAACTGTAAATCGTGGGGCTGTCGCAGCCGTCGTGTTTTCCTTTTTGACGATACAGTTTGCAATTCCAAACTTCCTTTCCGCCGTTTTTATTTTTGTAAACATGACGATGAAAACTCGTTTGATGTTCCGCGCAAATTAATTTTCCGCTGAAAGAATATCGCTGTAAATACGCGCCGGAATTTTTTTTCGATTTCTCGCCGCGAATTTTATATAACTCGTTTGCGCTGTTCCATATTTCCTCCGAAACAATCGCCGGAATATTTTCGTCCTTGTAAACATTCCACTCGTCGGCGTCCAAGCGCAAACGCTTTGTCTGCTTGTAATCAATTGACGCGGTTTTCCCGCTGCAATAAAATCCCTTGTATTTCGGATTTAGAATAATATTTTTTATGCTGTCCGAGCA
>JAIRVD010000244.1 GCA_031254075.1 Clostridiales bacterium | reverse complement strand
TAATCATCTGCCACAAAACGTGTAGCGATTTTATAAAATAAAATCTCAAAACGCTTGAAGGATGTAACATCTTTCGGGCGTTTTTTTATTGAAAACAGGAGGAATTTCCATGACGGATATAATTTTAAGCGATATCGAATTGGATTTCGGATTCAAAAAAATTTTGAAAAAGGTAAACTTTTCAATTCAAAAGGGAGAAAAGGTTGCGTTAATCGGCAAGAACGGTTCGGGGAAGAGTACGATTTTGCGAATTATTTCGGGCTTGCAGAAAAGCGACAACGGAATTTGCACAGTGCGAAAGGGTGCTTCGCTTGGGTATTTGAACCAAGAATCGGACATCGGCGATGACGAAATCAGCGTAAGAAATTTTTTGCATCAAGCGCAAAAAGAAATTTTTGCGGCGGAAAATCGTTTGCGTGAGTTGGGAGAAGATATGGCACTCGCCGATGCGAAATTGGAAAAACTTCTTTCGGAGTATGACCGTTTGCAAAACGAGTTCATTCAAATGGGCGGTTATGAGGCAGAAGAAAATTTCAATAGAATTTGCAGCGTATTTAAATTGAAGGAATTACTCGAAAAGAAATGCGGCGAGTTAAGTGGCGGACAAAAAACAATTGTGAAGCTTGCGAAAGTTTTGCTTGAGGCGCCGGATATTCTGTTGCTTGACGAACCGACAAATCACTTGGACATCAGCGCGTTGGAATGGCTTGAAAATTTTGTTCGCGAGTATCGCGGAACGGTTGTGACGGTTTCGCATGACAGATATTTCGTCGATAAAACGGCAAATAAAACAATTCTGTTATACAAAGGACAAACGGAAGTATTCGACGGCAATTATTCTTTTTGCATAAAAGAGCAGGAGCGTCAAACGCTTATTGAATTCGAGCAATACAAAAATCAACAAAAGAAAATAGAAGCAATGCAAGCGGCGATAAAACGATTCCGTGAATGGGGCGCACGCGGCGATAATGAACTGATGTTCGTAAAAGCCAAAAACATCGAAAAGCGGCTTGAACGCATGGAAAAAATAGAAAAACCCGAAACCATGCGAAAATTTCCGATTCAATTCGAAATGGAAAAGCGCAGCGGCAAGCGAGTGCTGACGATTAGCGAGTTAAATTTTTCATACGACGAAAATAATTCGGAAAAAATTTTTGAAAATGCCGAAATTGAAATCATTTTCCGCGAACACATTTGTCTGATGGGTGCGAACGGCACGGGAAAGAGTACGCTGATTAAATTGATAATAGGCGAGCTTCCGATGCAAAGCGGCGAGATGAAGCTTTCTGAAAGTGCAAAAATCGGATATATTCCTCAGAATGTTACATTCGAAAATGAAAACGAATCAATCCTCGGCGCGTTTCAAAATGCGGCGACAATTCACGAAAACGAAGCTCGGCGCATCTTGGCGAAATTTTTTATTACACGAGACGATGTTTATAAAAAATTGCACAGCCTGTCCGGCGGCGAACGCGTAATTTTAAAACTCGCGATGTTAATGCAAAGCTCGGTAAATTTTTTAATTCTCGACGAGCCGACAAATCATCTCGACATTGACACAAAAGAATTGCTCGAAGAATCGCTCGCCGATTTCAACGGCACTTTGCTTTTCATTTCACACGACCGATATTTTATTAACCGCCTTGCCACTCGTAAAATACTGATTGAAAATGAAATATTGACGACGAAATAGGCAACCCCCAAAAACCCGCCGAGACGACCATCCGATTTGACATATTCGCATAAATTTCCTAAACTAAAAAAATGTCTGATAAATGAGGTGAGCGTGTGGGAATTATTTTTGAAAAGTATCGTTCGGGAATGAATCTTGGCGGGTGGCTTTCGCAGAGTTCATATAAGAAAGCGCATATCGCGGAATTTATTACGGAAGAAGATGTGAAGAAAATCGCGTCATGGGGGCTTGACCATATTCGACTGCCGATTGATTATCCGGTGCTGGATGACGGTGGTTTTGAGGTAATTGACAAGGTTGTGGAGTGGTGCAAGGCGGCGGGGCTGAATTTGGTTTTGGATTTGCACAAGGCACCGGGTTATGCGTTTTACGATTCTGCCGACGAGAATGTTCTGTTTACGGATGAAACTGTGCAGCAGCGTTTTGTTTCGATTTGGGAAGAATTCGCAAGGCGATATATAACTGAAAAAGACAATGTTGTTTTTGAATTATTGAATGAAATCATTGACCCGCACGGCGACACATGGAATAAAATCGCGCGGAGAGCAATTGAGTCGATTCACGCTATTGATGCCGAGCGATATATTTTGCTTGGCGGACCGCAGTATAATTCCGCCGGAATGCTTCACACATTGGAAATATATGAAAACGAGCGTGTTTTATATAATTTTCATTTTTACGAGCCGATGCTTGTGACGCATCAGGATGCGTATTGGACGCCGCTTAAAGATACGAAAATCAAGCAGCCGTATCCCGGCAAAATCGAAGGAATCGAAATTTTAAAACCGATTTTCAGCGGTAACGCACATTTTCGCAAAATGGAAGCGGATACGTATTTCGACATCGACTTTATTGAAAAATGTCTTGAGCCCGCAATTGAATTCGCGAAGAAAAACAACAAGGAACTTTATTGCGGCGAATACGGCGCAATCGACCGCGCAGATTTTGCAAGCCGAGTAAATTATATTCGCGACATGAACGCACTGTTCGAAAAACACCGCATGGGACGCGCGTTATGGACATACAAACGCATGGATTTTCCGACAATTGACGAAAACGGCGAGCCGCTTTCGGAAGAATTAATCAAATCATTGAGGAGGCAACAATAATGTCAGAAGTTAAATTTTTTTCCGGTGAGAAAATTCCGCTCGAAATGCACAAGGTTCGGATGGTGCAACGGGTTTTTCTTCATCCGATAGAAGACCGCGCAAAAGCCATTGCAGAAGCGGGACATAATACATTTTTGCTGCGCAACAGGGATATCTTTTTGGATATGCTTACCGACAGCGGTGTAAATGCGATGAGTGAAAATCAATATGCGTCTATGCTGCAAGCAGATGATTCGTATGCCGGAAGTGAGACATACTACAGGCTCGAAAGTGTATTGCAGGATATGTTCAACATGGAATATTTTCTGCCCGCGCACCAAGGTCGCGCGTGCGAACATATAATTTCGCGAACGCTTGTAAAGCCCGATTCAACCGCGATAATGAATTACCACTTCACAACTACAAAGGCGCATATTTGCGCGATGGGCGGCAAGGTTGAAGAAATTATCATCGACGAAGGTTTGCAAATTAATAGCGATTTGAAATTTAAAGGAAATCTTGATATCGAAAAATTGAAAGCTTCTATAGCTCGAATCGGCAAAGAAAATATCAGCTTCGTTCGTATCGAAGCCGGAACGAACCTTGTCGGCGGGCAGCCCGTTTCGATGCAGAACATGCGCGAGGTTTCGAAAATTTGCCGCGCGGAAGGGCTTACGCTTGTATTCGACGCGAGTCTTCTTTCCGATAATTTATATTTTATAAAAACACGTGACCCCGAGTTCAAAGAAACCGACATCCGCGAAATCACACGTGAAATCGGTTTGCTTATGGATGTGCTTTATTTTTCCGCAAGAAAACTCGGCGCGGCTCGAGGCGGCGGAATCCTCACATCCGACCGCGAATTATTTTTGCAAATGAGAGAAATGATTCCGCTCTACGAAGGATTTTTAACCTACGGCGGAATGTCCGTTCGCGAAATGGAAGCAATGGCAATCGGTCTGCAAGAATCGCTCGACCTCGATATCATCAGCCAAACGCCGATTTTCGTAGAAGTTTTATGCAACGAGTTGCTCGAAAAAGGCGTTCCCGTCGTAACGCCGCCCGGCGGACTCGGCTGCCATGTTGACGCGCGTCAATTCTGC
>JAIRVD010000174.1 GCA_031254075.1 Clostridiales bacterium | reverse complement strand
ATAGTCCGTTAACTTTTCCAATAAAATACCTCGCTCGCTTGCAAGCGCGACAAAGCGTTCCAACATGCGTTTTAAATCGTCGATTTCTTCGTCCGTTAATTGAATAAACGCATCCAGTTCCGAAAGCTGAGTCATTAAAACATTCAAACGTTTGCTTACCTTCAAACGTTGCGTCGCAACGCGCAGCGCATCGTCACAAAGCGTCGCCGCGTGACGAATCGTAAGATAATTAGGGTCTGTTTTGTCTAATTCGGAATAATATTGCTTAAATTTCGAATATATTTCCGTTTCATCAACGGTTTTAAGGATATCTTTCCGCACGCCGAAAAGCCGCTTAAAGAAGCGGCCGACATTATGGAAAAACCCGACTTTTACTACCGGAATTTCTCCGAAAAACTCATCTATCATAGCCTCGTCATACGCCAAGGCGTGGCGTTTTTCCGAATCCATCAGGCACTACCTTTCAAAATCGCGGTAAAGCAGGCTTGGTTGAATGCCTTTGTTATTCTGATATTTTCCCGAAATATACGGTTCGTATTCGCCCTCAATCGAATGATAATAAATTTGACAAATTCCCACGCCCGCGTAAACGCGAATCGGCTGCACACAATGAATCTCAAGCGTCCAATATCCCTTGAACCCGACATCGCCGAATCCCGCGCATACATGCACGAAAAGCCCCAACCGCCCGATGCTCGAACGCCCCTCAAGCATCGGAACATATTTTTCCGTCGCCGTATACTCGCGCGTGCGCCCGAGATACAGTTTCCCGGGTTGCAACACAATTCCTTCTTCGGGGATGTTTATGGTTTTCGTCGCATTCGCTTTTTTCATGTCCAATACTTCTTCGTCGTAAACCACAAGCTCATCATGCAATGTCAAATTATACGAATTCGGATTAATCGCCTTATCGTCAAACGGCTCAATAATTATTTCCTTCCCCATTTTTTCCCTAATCATCTTGCCCGACAAAATCATTCCGACTGCCCCCTTCGATGTTCGTACATTATAAACAGCATGAACGAGCGCGTCAAACAATGCGAATAAGTTTTGTACAACAGCGCAAAATATTTACGAGGTGATTACATGGCGAAAAAGAAAAACGTTTTTAACGACGGCGTAAAGAACGCCGAAGATAACGAAAACATCGGCGAACGATTAAATATGCCGCTCGGGAAAAAACGTCCGAAGAAGAATGCGAAGTAAATTGAAAATTCACGTAATAAATGCGCGCCGAATATTTTAGCGGCGCGTTTTTTATTTAGACATTGAAATCAAAATTAGAGGGTGTTAGAATTGCTACACAACATAAAGATTGTATTCTGAAGAATAAAGGGGCATACTATGAATGTATACCGTTATAAATCAGCAGGCGGTAAAGATTTGATATTGGATTATATTAAGAATCTGAGCAATGCGGAAATTGTCGATGGTCTGTCTGTACTAGAGAAATTTGAAAAAAGTGAGCTTGACACCTTGGTTATCAAACAATGGCAGGGAAAGATAAGTGAGGTTTATTTTTACAGACACAACAGAATTTTTTACGTAATCGTAGACGGACAAGATATTTATATGCTTCATGCTTGCCGTAAACAAAAGAACAAGACAGAAAAACACGATGGCGAAATCGCGATAAAAAGAGCTAAAGAGTTGGGAAAACAGTTATCCAAAAAATTCGTGTAGGGGAGGTTTTAATATGCCATTTGAAAAACTGGATGTAGCGACATTTATAAAGGAAACGCTTGATGCTGATGAAGAGTTAAAGGAAGTCTGGGATAACAGCCGTATGGAATATGCTGTTTTAGGCGACTTAATAAGAATTCGCAAGCAAAAAGGGTTGTCCCAAGTTGAGCTTGCCGAGAAAACCGGAAACAAACAACAAGTAATCTCACGCATTGAGAACAAGGAAAACAGCCCTACACTTAAAACAATATGCAACATTTTAAAGGCGTTGGATTATGAAATTAAACTCGTACCAAGACAAGGAGCGTAAATGCCGAAATTGCGAATGAAAACGAAACAAAAATATGTTCGGAAATAATAAGTTAAAAAAAATCACCCTTGACATATGATTATATTCGTGTATAATTTCGAATCAAGTCCTGTGGCACTCGCCGGACAACGGGTACGCTCAAACGATGGAACGTCCCTGACTACCGACGGTTCGACGGCCTTTAACCGGGACCAGGATTGATTTGTTACATTATTGCAACACTTGGACGGTACGGCACTTTGTAATGCGCGCAGCGGTGACGGACAAGTAATAATCGTACTGCAATCCGAAATATGAGGCTCCTCGGCAGCAATGCCGCTGTACAGCATATTGAAGCAACACCCCCAAAAAGCAAATAAAACCAAGGGAAAACACAAATTGACCGGGTTTGCGGTAATCCCATCAAGTCTTCGTATTACTACGAGGGCAAGCGAAGCATACAGTGCGCAGTAAAGGAAATCCTTTTGCTGCGCACTTTTTGTGTGCCCGGCATGGGCGATAGGTAGGCGGTGCGAGACCGCTGTGGGCTTGGCAGTAGGAACCACGAGCCAAAGGCAAGGGTGTCCATCGCGAGGTGGAATCTGAAGGAAGCCG
>JAIRVD010000128.1 GCA_031254075.1 Clostridiales bacterium | reverse complement strand
TGCCGCAAGGAATGGCAAGGGCGCGCAGTGGATTTGAAGGCACAATATCCGCTTACATTTAACGAAAACGGTTTGCTGAAACAGCAATATGTAATTCAGCGTTTAAACGCGCTTGCGGGTGGCAAGGCAATTTTTACAACCGAAGTCGGACAGCATCAAATGTGGTCTTGTCAGTATTTGCAAATAGAAAAACCGCGCAAATTTTTAACTTCCGGCGGGCTCGGAACAATGGGTTTCGGGCTTGGCGCGGCAATCGGCGCGTCTGTCGCAAACCCGGGCGTTCCGGTAATCAACATCGCGGGCGACGGCTGTTTCCGAATGAACAACATCGAACTCGCCACAGCCGTTGAATACGAACTTCCGCTAATCGAAGTAATAATGAACAATCACGCGCTCGGAATGGTTCGTCAGTGGCAAACGATGTTTTATGACAGGCGTTATTCGCAAACATGTTTGCGCGGTAAAACAACCGATTTTGTAAAACTGGCGGAAGCATACGGCGCAACCGCTTTCAACGTAACCAAACAGGAAGAAGTTGACGACGCGATTCTTGCCGCTCTCGCACTCGGAAAACCCGCCGTCATTCACTGCGAAGTATGCGATGAAGAAAAAGTTTTCCCGATGGTTCCGCCCGGCGCGGGCATCGACGAATATGTATTGGGGGTTGAATAATATGCGTCATGTACTTTCAATTGTTGTGGCAAATAATCCGGGCGTACTCGGGCGCGTTGTGAGTTTATTCAGCCGCCGCGGTTATAACATTGACAGCCTCAGCGTCGGAACTTCGGAAGACCAACGTTATACGCGTATCACCGTAAGCGTTCAGGGCGACGAACAAATCGTTGAACAAATTCAAAAGCAAGTCGCGAAACTCGTAGATGTTCAAGACGTAGTTGAACTAAAATCCGACGCCGCAATCTACCGCGAACTCTGCCTTGTCAAAGTCGAAGCCGATTCCAACGCGCGCCACGAAATTTTTAACGTAGCCACCGTCTTCCGCGCGAGCGTAATTGACGTTTCAACAAAAACAATGACAATGGAACTCACAGGCGATTTCAATAAAATAAACGCCTTCCTCGAACTAATGAAACCCTACGGAATTTTAGCAATCGCAAGAACGGGGTTAACGGCAGTTTCACGCGGGGCGTAGAATAATTACTATAAAAGGAGGCCACAAAAAATGGCAAAAATGTATTATCAAAACGATTGTGACTTGGCACAATTGAAAGGCAAGAAGGTAGCGATTATCGGGTACGGAAGTCAGGGACATGCTCATGCGTTGAACTTGCATGAATCGGGTGTGAGTGTTGTAGTCGGCTTAAACGCGGGAAATCCCGATGCGGAGAAGGCGAAAGCGGCGGGCTTGGAAGTCTCGCTTACGGCTGACGCGGCGAAGATGGCGCAGATTATTGTTGTTTTGGTTCCCGATGAATTGGGACCGGTTATTTTCGAAAATGATATTCGTCCGAATCTTTCTGCGGGTGATTGCTTGATGTTCGCGCATGGATTTAATATTCACTACGAACAAATTGTTCCGCCGAAAGATGTTAATGTATTTATGATTGCACCTAAAGGACCGGGGCATACCGTTCGCAGTCAATATTTAGAGGGCAAGGGCGTTCCGGCGTTGGTTGCGGTTTATCAGGATGCGACGGGCGACACGCTTAAAACCGCGCTCGGTTATGCGGCGGGAATCGGTTCGGCTCGCGCGGGCGTTCTTGAGACGACGTTTAAAGAAGAAACGGAAACAGATTTGTTCGGTGAGCAGGCTGTTCTTTGCGGCGGCGTTACCGAATTGATGAAAGCCGGATTCGATACGCTTGTTGAAGCGGGATATTCACCCGAGGCGGCTTATTTCGAATGCATCCACGAAATGAAATTAATTATCGACCTTGTTGTTCAAGGCGGGCTTTCATACATGCGTTATTCCATTTCCGACACGGCGGAATACGGCGATTACATCACCGGCAAGCGCATCATAACGGAAGAAACGCGCAAGGAAATGAAAAAAGTTTTGGCGGAAGTTCAGGACGGAACGTTTGCGAAAAACTGGATTTTGGAAAACAAAGCAAATCGCGCATCTTTCCACGCGCAACGCCGCATCGAGCAATCGCTTGAAGTAGAAAAAGTAGGAGAAACCCTGAGAGGGATGATGAGTTGGCTCAAAAAATAGTTATTTTTGACTCCACTCTAAGGGACGGCGCGCAAGCCGAAGGTATTTCTTTTTCCGTAACCGATAAAATAAAAATCGCCCAAGTGCTTGATGCCTTGGGCGTAGATTATATTGAAGCGGGAAATCCCGGCTCTAACCCTAAAGACTTAGAGTTTTTTCGTTTTTTCTGCGGAAAAAACAAAAATGGCAGGTCATTAAAACATGCAAAATTAATAGCGTTCGGCAGCACGCGCCGAAAAGGAATCGAAGCGAAGGACGACGGCAATGTGAAGGCGTTGCTTGAATCCGGTGCGGACGCGGTTTGCATTTTCGGAAAGAGCTGGGATTTTCATGTTACGGAAATTCTGAATGCAACCTTAGAAGAAAATTTGGAGATGATTCGTGATACCGTCAGCTTTTTGAAAAGCTGCGGAAAAGAAGTAATGTTCGACGCGGAACATTTTTTTGACGGATATAAGAAAAATCCGGAATACGCATTCGCCGCACTCGAAGCCGCGCAGAACGGCGGCGCGAACGCGCTTATTCTTTGCGACACAAACGGCGGTTGCTTCCCCGATGAAATTTATGAAATCGTAAAAAAAGTTGTTGCAAAATTTTCCGTTCCAATCGGAATTCATACGCACAACGATTGCGAAATGGCTGTCGCGAATTCAATTGTAGCGGTCGGTGCGGGCGCGACGCAGGTGCAAGGCACGTTCACGGGCTTCGGCGAACGCTGCGGGAACGCGAATCTTTCCGCCATCATTCCGGGCTTGCAATTGAAAAAAGGCTATAACTGCATTTTTCCCGAATCAATGCAAAAACTCACCGAAACAGCGCGTTTTATTTCCGAAATCGCAAACATCTCGCTCAATAAACGCGCCGCATACGTCGGACAAACCGCTTTCGCGCACAAGGGCGGTATGCACATCGACGCCGTCGCGAAAAATCCCGAATCCTTCGAACATATCAATCCCGAATCCGTCGGCAACACCCGCCGAAATCTTATGAGCGAAGTTTCTGGCAGAAGCACTCTGTTGAAAAAAATTCAGGAAGTTCGCCCCGATATTTCTCGAACTTCTCCCGAAATGGCAAAAATAATGGACAAGCTCAAAGAACAGGAACATAAGGGCTTCCAATTCGAAGGCGCGGAGGCTTCGTTTGCGTTGAAAATTCGAAAGCTTCTTGATGACTATATTCCGCTGTTCGAATTAATTAAATTCAAAATCATCAGCGAAGATATCGTAAACAATTCCGAACACACAAACGCCACCGCCATCGTAAAAATTCGCGTTGACGACGAATCCATTTCCGCCCCGCGCGACGTGATTGCCGCAGAAGAAGGCAACGGTCCCGTTTCCGCCCTCGATAAAGCTTTGCGCAAAGCACTCGATGAGTTCTACCACGAAACCCTCGCTCACGTAAAACTCACCGACTACAAAGTCCGCGTTCTCGACTCCAACGATGCCACCGACTCTAAAGTCCGCGTCCTTATCGAATCCACCGACGGCTTCCATAAATGGTCAACCGTCGGCGTCTCCCCAAACGTCGTCGAGGCAAGCTGGGAGGCTCTCATGGACAGCATTAAATTCAAATTAATTATGGATAAGGATAAGAGGTACGCTGTGTTTGCGTATTAACAATCTGCCATCGCCACAAAAATTTCGAAGGGGGTTTCAGGAATCGTACAAAATAAATTCTTTACTGATACCTCTCCGCACAAAAAGTCAAGTTGATTGCATTTGGTTTTCATATACTTCCTATTAGGCGCGGGGAGCATTCGTTTCGCTCATTGCGCCAGAGGTGAGAGAATGGATTTAACAACCGGCATACAAAGAGCCATCGACTATATGGAAGCCAATCTTACGGATGAATTGGACTACGGTGAAATCGCAGGGAAAGCGCATGTATCGTCCTTTCATTTTCAGCGGATTTTTCATATATTGAGCGGACATACGCTTGGCGAATACATTCGCAGTCGAAGGCTGACGCAAGCCGCGTTTGAGCTTCAATCCGGACACAAGGTAATTGACGTTGCGTTGAAATTCGGCTACGAAACGCCCGAAAGCTTCTCGCGGGCTTTCGAACGCTTTCACGGCATATTACCGTCCGCCGCAAAGGAAAAAGGGGCAAATTTAAAATCCTTCTCTCGCTTATCCATAAAAATATTATTGGAAGGCGGAAGTGTAATGGATTATCGTATCGAAGAAGAACCCGGGTTCAGATTGCTCGGAAAAGCCGTGAGAGACACCGATGGCGGCGGCAACGGCGGCAGACTGTGGAAGGCTTGTCATGCGGACGGCACAATGGAACTGCTGACAAAATACTCCACTTCGTTACAGAAGGAACATATCGGAGTGCTTGACGGAACAACCTATTATGAGAAGGACAAAAGCTGGTTGTACTATGTAGCCACGCCATACAACGGCGAAGAAGTGCCGGAGGGATTCATTGTGACGGAAATACCCGCGCG
>JAIRVD010000066.1 GCA_031254075.1 Clostridiales bacterium | reverse complement strand
CCTCAAAATATTCCACAGCCGCCGTCGCCCGATTGAATTCAACATACTCATCACCCGACGTACCCGCCGTTCCAATCGGCGCAATCACAAAATACCCAAGCAGAATTCCGATTATAGCTGATGCCGTGCAAATTCCAATTAACAACTCATAATATTTATTCTTTTCCATTAAATGTCACTCCTCTCAGTAAAAGTATTGACATTTGAATGAAATAAATACACGCATGAGGATTGTTCGAAATTTATTTACATATTTGATTAATAACCCCACCGATTAAAATCGCGCTTGCAATGGTGCCGAAGGAAATTGCGAGTGCGATTTTTAATTTGAATTCGCGGGTGAGAATTGCGAAGACGGAGATGCAGGGCAGGTACATAAGTGAGACGGCGGCACCGACGAAGGCTTGCAGATGAGTGAGTTCGAGGGCGAGAAGGGGAGCGACGGACATTTCGCGGCGGATGATTCCGAGGATAAGGGCGATGACGGCTTGTTCGGGCAGACCGAGCCAATTGCTTACGATGGGCTGTGCGTAGACGGCGATGACGTTAAGCGCGCCGGATTCGGCTAAAATTGCGGCGAGAAGAATTGCCAAAAGCATCGGAACTTCCGCCTCGTGCAGGAAGTGCTTCATTCGTGTGAAAATTTTTCTGCCATAGGATTTCGGGTTTGGCAGAAGAAGATTCGGAACTTCAATCAGAAGCGGAGCGACGTTGCCGCGGATAAATTTTCCGGCGATTAGAGTTACGGTTACGAAAAGAATGAACGCGAATAAAATAATCGCGGGAAACATCCACCACGAATAAAGCGAAATCAGGCTGATTAACGCGCCTGTTTGCGACATGCACGGAATCGCGAAGCAAACGGCTGCGGCAACAACGATGCGTTCTTTGCGTGAGGTAGCGGCGCGGGTTCCGATGATTGCGGGAACGGCGCAGCCGAAGCCCATCATCATATATATGAGGCTTCCGCCCTGTAACCCGAGTTTTCGCATGATATTGTCGAACAGCACGGAGATTCTCGGCAGAAAGCCCGTGTCTTCCAAGAAGCCGAAAACGATATAGAACATCAGTACATACGGAAAAATAGCGGCAAGAATCCACTCGAAGCTGATTACGAAAACGCCGTATTCGCCGATTAGAATGTTTAGGAACATTCCCTCGGGCAGAGCCGCTGTAAAAATTAATCTGAAAAACGGCACAATGAAATTTTCCACAATAGGCATAAGAACGCCCTCGCGCATGAGTTCGCCGAAAAATACAACCACTGCAATCGAAAAAATCACAACAAACAACGCAATGAAAATCCCCGGAAACGGCTTCATCATGCAGTCGCCGAGTTTTTCCAAAAAGCCGGGGTTCGCGCCGGTTTTTTTGCTTACACGATTATTAATTTCCTTTGCTCGTGCGTAGATGTCGCAATTCTCGTTTCCGCCATACGAACAGTTTGCACAGTTTGCGCATTTTCCGCAGCCGTCCTTAGGCGCGTGCAAAATTTCATTCAGCTTTGTCAAAACCTCGTCCATGCCCTGTTTTTTCACCGCAACGGTAGAAACAACGGGTGCGTCTAATTCCTTCGCAAGCAATGCCGCGCTAATGATAATTCCTTTGCGTTCAGCAACGTCAGTAAGATTTAGAATGTAAATCGTCGGAATCGAAAACTTTCGCAATTCCAGCGCAAGGCATAGATTTCGTTCCAAGTTTGAAGCGTCAAGTACGCAAATAACCGCGGCGGCTCCGGCGTTTAAAAACTTCGCCGCAACAGCCTCCGCTTCCGATGTAGCCTCCAAAGAATATGTACCCGGTACGTCAATCAATGTGTATTCCGCGCCGCCGACGGCGAAGTGCCCTTCCATATAATCGACCGTCGTGCCTGCATAATTTGAACTCATTGCGTGAATTCCGGTAAGTTCGGTAAAAAAAACGCTCTTGCCGACGTTTGGGTTTCCGATTAGCAGAATTCTTTTCATATTTCCAAAACACCGATTTGCGTTGCGATTTCCTTGCCAAGCGCAACGGAAAACGCGTCCTCCACGCGAAGCAACACCGGTCCGCCGAACGCATATCTATTTTGCACACGAACCCTGGTGCCGCTGCGAATACCTATGCTTTCGAGCAGTGCGTTCATCGGAACCGATGTAACCTGCAATTTCGTACGTTTATTGGCAGAATATAAATTGTTTGACATGATGAAAACCTCCGAGTTAGTTATGGCTAACTTCATGTTAGCAGAGACTAACTTTCATGTCAAGAGCTTTTTAGTTTCAAAAGTATATCTTCAATCGAGCGCCCGCTGGGTCGGTTCGTACGCCGTAATCGGAACAGGCAATCCTTGTCTCCTTGGCGGATTGTGTTCATTCCTTCTTGACAGGAGATGCTGCCCGACATTCCGAGCTCTTCGAGTACGGAGCGGGAGTTTTCGCCGATTACGCCGAGCGGGTAAACGTAGGCTGTGGGGACGTAATTTAGATGGAGTGCGCAAGCGTCTTGGAATTTTTGAAGGTTTGCCATAAGGCGCGCATGATAATCGCTGGTGGATTCGTTGCTACGTTTTCCGCTTCCGAGCGGCGGGGTGTGCAGGTTATAGCTGTGGTTTTGAATTTCGGCCAAGCCCGACTCGTGCAGTTCAAAAATTTGCTGCCATGTTAAATGGGGGCATTTTCTGCCGGGATATTTTTCCGCTTCGGCGGTGCATTTGTCTGTCGCCTCGCCAAGCACCGCAAGTACCGCCTTCATTTCGTATTTTTCCAAAAGCGGCAGAAGATATAGGAAGTCGCTTGAATTTCCGTCGTCAAATGTCAACATTATTGGGTTTTTCGGCAGTTTTTTTCCCCTGTTTACGAAGTCGATTAAGTCTTTCATAACAACCGTGTTGTATTTATTTTCCTGTAAATATTTCAAATCGCTTTCAAGTTCGGCGGGTGTTATTGCGTATTTTCCTAAATATTTTGAGTTGTGCGTTACCAAATGGTACATTACAATCGGAAGCTCAACTTCCCTTACACGGCGAAAAAACACCTCAGAATCAATTTCCTCCGGTTCATCGTCGGCGGCAAAACATGTTCCCGCAAATAAAATTATGCAAAAAAAATAAATAAAAAATTTCCGCATTTTCATCTCTCCTTGGAGAGTATTATGCCGAAAATGCGGAAATTTATTTCATGGATTTAAGGCAATCGTCTGTGCCTATGTTTCGTAAATCAATTTGCTCAAATCCATCGGCGCAACCATCTTGCCGTCCTTGTAAACACGCATACTTCCTGCGGAAATTTCGTCTGCAAGTAAAATATCATTGCCGTTTTTGCCGAATTCAAATTTTATATCGTAAAGCACCGCACCATTCTTTTGAAGGTCGGCGGAAATAATTTTCGTGATTTTTTTAGTAAGCTCCGCGCAAACATCGTATTCTTCTGCGGAAAGAATCCCGAGTGCAACAAGTGAATCCTTTGTAATCGGCGGGTCTTTGCGTTCGTCGTCTTTCAGCGTGACCTCGACGAGAAAATCCAAATCATCGCCGAACGAAGCATACGCACCGTATCGTCGCAAAAAACTTCCGTCTGCCTTGCGCCGACAAACAAACTCCACGCCCTTGCCGAACATTATCACGGGCAAAACTTCCATAGTCGCCTTCGCGATATCGCTCGAAACATAGTGATTCGGAATTTTATTCGCGTTCATCATTTCAAAAAAGTAAACCGAAAGCTTCAACGACTCACGCCCAAGCCCGTCAATGCTTAATCCAACGGCATTCTCGCCCGGGTCAAAAACACCGTCCCTGCCTGTCGCGCTGTCTTTCAATTGACGTGTTATATTTCCGTTTTCATTTTCGTAAACATCCTTCGTTTTGCCGCTGAAAATTAATTTCATCAGGATGCCCTCCTAAATATCTTTTCGATAAAATAAATTTGTGCATTTAATGTTTTTTACATCTTTGTAAAGCTCTTTGCGTGCGGCGTCGAGCGTTTCGGCTTTGCGCGCGGCGAGAAGAACGCGTCCTCCTTTTGTTATGAAACCGTTTTCATTTTTATCGGTTCCGCAGTGGAAAAGAAGTGTTTCGTTCGCGAGCTTGTCCAACCGCGTAATCGGAAATCCCGTTTGATATTCTTCCGGATATCCCTTTGACGCGAGGATT
>JAIRVD010000049.1 GCA_031254075.1 Clostridiales bacterium | reverse complement strand
CGTAATTTTCTGTGATTGCAAAGGTTTCTTCTCTTTCTTCAAGCACTCCTTCGGGGGTGCTTTTGTCGATTCTGAGGCCGTAAAATTTTTCGCCGTTCTCGCCTCCGAAGCTTTGCAGGTAATAATCCAGAATAAAATTTCCGCTTTCGGTTTGAAGCTCTGCCTTTGCAATCCACGCATCGTGTAAAATGCCCATCTAATCATTTCCTTTCGTTTTAAACGGCGGAAACAGGCTGCAACTTCCGCAGTCGATTTGTGTAAGAACATTATACACTTCATGGAATTTTTGACAAGTCTGTATTGTGTCATTTTTTTTCTCTAATAAGCGGTAGAAAGTCGGTTTAAATGAAAATTCCTGCATTATTTTGCCGATTTCCTCCATTTTTAAATCAAAATGATTTTTATTTATTTTAAAATTATTTTTTTTCGCCCGAATAAATAAATTCTTCGCGGTATGTTCCATTGCTGTAAATTCAATGATTTGAGCCCTGTATCCGCAAGCCTCAAGCAGCTTCGCGCGAATCGCGTCCGTCGCAAGCGACGCGATTCGCTCTTTTATTATTCCGTATTCGGAAAACAGCTTTAGCGTCTGCGGCTGCATTTGATTTCGCAGTTCATGCTGACAGCACGGAACCGCGCAAATTAAATCCGCGCCCCACTTAACGCCGTTAAAAAGCGCGTAATCCGTCGCGGTATCGCACGCGTGCAGGCTTATAACAATATTAAATGTTTGCGGTGCACCCCATCTTTCAAGCGGCGGCACGGTCTGCGCCCCAATGTCGCCCTGCCTGAAAACGAGCGTGTCATAACCGTATTTTTCAGCCGCTTCCGTGCATTTTTTTACGATTTCCGCATTCAAGTCCAAGCCGCAAATGTTTACGCAAAAGTTTTTCATTTTCGAAAAATAATAATACACAACAAAAGTCAAATACGATTTTCCGCAACCGAAGTCGATGATATTTATTGTAGTTTCGGGCGGAAGCGTCTTTGTCTCGTCCGCAAGCAGCTCAAGAAAACGATTCATTTGATGAAACTTATCGCTCATCGCCGCCGCAACCTTTAACTCCTTCGTAAAAACGCCTATGTCTGCAAGCGCAGGAATATTCTCCCCCTCGCGAATAATATGATTCTTCTGCCTGTCGAAACTGCCTTCCGCGATTTTCGCGGCTTTCACGGTTCCCGCTCGTTTCTTACGAGATTCCAGCAACTTTCCCTTCTTGCTCACACGCGCGGAATATTCATACTCCTCACACCACGCCGTATAATGCAGAAAAGACACGCCGAAATGCGCGTCTATAAATTCCCGAATGCCCGCTTCATCATGATTGCTGTGAAAAACCTGCTTTGCCGTATACGCGCTCGCCTGATATTTATTGTCGTTCCGCAAAATCTCCACGCGCGTGTAATTTCCGCTCGGCTTGCTTAAAATAATTCTGTTAATCCGTTTGTTGAATATTTTCTCGCTGTACATGTACATACGTTCCTTCCGTTTTCGTCATAATTCGTTCCGCGTCCGCGCCTGTTGCAATTGTCGGATGAAAATCATTATAGCCCTGCTGCGACGAAACTAAAATCGGAATAATATTTATTTCGCTTTCCGCCAAAAGCTCGCCGTGAAAAAAAGTAAACGTCTGCTGAAAAATAAAACTGTCCTTGTCCGACGGATTTCCGTTTCCGCCGAAGCAGAAATTCGCAAGCGAATAAACAATATACCGCCCGTTGTACTCTTCCACCGGCTGAATAACATGCGGATGCGCACCCAAAACCAAATCCGCGCCTTGGTCAATCGAAAACCGCCCGATATTTCGCTGATACGGCTGCGGCGTATATTGGTTTTCGTTACCCCAATGATAATACGCGATTATCATCTGCGCACCGCGCTCACGCAAATCTTCGATTGCCGCCGTAATTATGTCACGGTTATAGCGCGAATCCGCCCAGATTCTGTACCCGAAAAGCCCGACATTGATTCCGTTTACTTCCATTATAGTGTTAATCTCATTGCCGAAATATTCCACGCCGACCGCGTCCAACGCTTCGCGCGTGCCATTGTAGCCCGCAAGAAAATAATCCCGAGTATGATTGTTCGCCAGCGTCACCGCGTCAATATGCCCCGCCGAAAGCACTTCCGCAAAATGCGGCGCGCCGCGAAATATAAATTCCTTCTCATCATGAGGTTCAAGCAAATTCGTCAGCGCCCCTTCCAAGTTTGCAATCGAAAGGTCGCTTTCAAAAAAAATCTCGCTCACGCCCGCAAGAAAATACCCGTAATCCCGCCCGCTTTCCTCAAATGCCCTCATAAACCCATGATACCCGCCCCATCGACTGTCCCCGCCAAGCGTAGTATCCCCCGCCGCAGAAACCAAAATCGTCACCGTGTAAGGACACGGCGTTTCTTCCGGTTCGGGCGTCGGCGTCGGTTCAGGCGAAGGCGTCGGAACGGGCGTCGGAACAGGCGCTTCTTCCGGTTCTTCTGTTGTTATGTAAGTCGGCGCGGCGGCGCGGTTGCCGAAAATCAAAACCGCAAACGTCCCCCCGCCGACAAAAAGTGCGGCAACCATTGTCGCCACCATCGCAAAAATAAATTTTTTCATTTGCCCCTGCCTCGTATGCTTTTTGATTTTCTATATGATTCCCGAAAAGGAATGTCCCAAAAGTAGTCATTTCCCATCGTTTTTTATAATTATTTGATAATACTCACCGTTTTCGAGAATGCGTTTTCGCTCTCTCCAATCCGGCATCAGCGTTGAGAGAAGCTCATAAAATTTCTTCGAGTGATTTGGTTGTAAGAAGTGTATAAACTCGTGCATTACAACATACTCAATGCAAATACGCGGCGTTTCTATTAATCGTTTGTTCAACGTAATACATTCGCGCTTTGGTCGGCAACTTCCCCAACGTGAAATCATTTCTCTATAAATTATTTTCGGCAATACCACTCCGTACTTGCTGAAAATCGGATATGTCTGCATTAATATATCAGGGAATATTTCGCAACACTGCTCATCGTACCATTTGGTGATTAATTTCTCTTTTGAGATGATGTCGTTGATATTTTCAACTGAAAGCTCTAAATATACGCCGTCCGAGTGTACAGCCGATTCGCCGTGCGACACGCGAAGCCGTAAGTCTTTACCCAAGTAACGGTAGCTTTCGCCTGTAACAAATTTACGTTCATTATTAACATACTTCGATAGTTCCTCATATTTATTGAGCGCGTCTAAAATAAAAGAAGATTTCCTTGTGAGAAATTTTTCAATAACCTCGACAGAAATCGTATTGTTTGCGGAAACGTATACTGAACCGTCCGCTCTGATTCGCAGGTTAATATTTTTGACCTGCTTACGTTCAAGTTCATATGATATATCGCACTCGTTCAAAACAATATTTCTCATCTGAACCTCCGCAGTGCAACGGTTTTTATATTTTCGATAATCATGTCGATTGTTTCAAAAGTAATTCTAAAACAGCGGATATTACTCCGTAAAATGCTTGGGCGTGTATGTTACCCTTTATTTTTTCGGGATAACTGATGTTTGTTGAACCTTTGCGATAATCCTCCATAATTGAGCGCATTTTGGAAAGATACTCCGCTTCTGTAATAATACGATT
>JAIRVD010000098.1 GCA_031254075.1 Clostridiales bacterium | reverse complement strand
TTTATAATTTCGGAAGGGGCTGTAACGAAATAACGTTTCAGTCCCTTTTCACACTGAAGAACACGGAAAAAGAATTTTGCACTTTTCGTGTTTTTCCGTGTTGAAGAACTCAGAGTGGTGATTTCATCAACGGAGAAGAAAAATATCAGTAAAACAGCGGCGCGTTGCGGATTAGTTGATTCAGTTTACATTGTACAACTGCCGACTGATTTCAAGTGTGGCTTGCCACTTGAATTGCTTGCTGTTTAATGAAAAGGCAAAATTCATGATTTTCTATAATAAATATCTGTAACTTGACGCGCAGTTTTCTATTATTTATAGTAGATTATATAAGTCTTATAGGGGAGTGTCATATATGGAAAACAAATATATCATTAACCGATGGGCGCTTATACGGCGAGGTGAATTGTCGGTAACGCCCGAAAACATTGAGATTCACCCTGTTTTTTTACACACCCTATCCCGCGAAGACTTTGAAAGCGCGTTTCGTCAAATCGGATATATGTTTTATCAAATTATGACTGATATTTCGAAAAACCCCGAACGCTTTGCTATGCCGCTTTATGATGAAAGTACAACCCTGTATGGCGCAACCAAAGCGCAGGAATCGCGATACGCGGCATGGCGACCCATGTGGTTGCTTTATACGATTTTCATTCACGGTAATTTGGTCGATTGCAAATTTTCGGTGGATATTCCCGCGTTTAGGCAGTCGAACAAAGTCAAAAACTCACATTTACTATTTAAATTATTGAGCGATTATGGCTTTGTTTTTTCAGGATTGAGCAACTATAAAATAGCTCCCAAGACCAAAGAATTTACGGTTGAATACCCGGACAATCCCAATGTTATAAATGTAATGGCGCTGGTTGCCCGTAAAGCCGCAAAAGTTATGAAAGATGATCTATTTTACAAATGGAGTTTCCGATTGATAGAAGAAGCATTTGATGTGTTCAGCTATACAGACCCGATTTATGCTGTTTATGATAAAACGCGAACATCCGATGAAAAAAATTTTATCAAGGCCTTTCATATTGCAATGAAAAAGAAATGCTATTTTTATCAAAGCGGCGGCGGAAACGAAGGACCGGGCATTCGTTATTACGATAAAGAATCCGTAATGAAACGAAAAGGACCATATCTGTTCCAACTTTGGGATAATAAAGGTGATTTGCAACTTCATTTGCGAATCCGAAGCGTGGAAAAATGTCTTTCGCTTTATAACGAAATATCCATGCCGGACGAAATAACCGAAATGTTTAGATATTCAGATTCCGGTTGCATAAATCATTCCAAAGGAACCTGTTATATGGGTATCGAGTATATTTTTGAAGGAATCACACACTGGCATTGTGGTTGTTGCAGTACTCTGTTTTGGTTGCGTCCTAAAGCGGAAAATATTCAGTATTATGTTAAAATGCTCGAGATAGGAGAAAAAAAGTGAGTTGTACATTGTAAACCGATGTTAATATTTGCGAATGAAATATTATTATGATTGGATGATTGATGTGAAGCAAGCACGCCTTGAGCAGCGAAGAGAAAATTTTTCGAGAGCAATTAATTTGCTTTCGAAGCAATCTGAAAAAGAAGTGATTGACGATGAAAACATAGCGGCAACGCTTCATTTTTTTGAAATGGCATTTGAATTGGCATGGAAATTGTTAAAAGACTATTTGGAAATTCAAGGCGTAATTGTGAACAGTCCGCGCGAGGTAATAAAGAAATCTTTTCAATTGGAATATATAGATGATGGTGTGCTGTGGCTCGAAATGTTGGATGCCCGAAACAGCATAAGCCATATGTATGAGGAAAGCATGGCGAAAGAGCTGTTTTTGTGCATTAAGGAAAGGTTTATATTTCCGCTGTTAAAAGTTGGTGAGCTAAAATGCCGGGATTAGATAACGCCGCACTTGATACCATTCAAAGTGTTTGCAAAAACTGCGAACGCATAAAAAAAGTTATGCTTTTCGGTTCTCGCGCAACGGGAAATAATAAAAAAACAGCAGACATTGATATTGCAATCATCGGCGAATTGACGCCATCGGAAATTTGGACAATCTCAGGTCTTCTGAATGATGAATCCCCGACGCCGTATTATTACGATGTTGTTCATTTCGACTCATTAATTGATACGAATTTTATTGAAAGCATAATGGCTTCCGGAAAAGTAATTTATGAAAAAGAGTGATATGCATGGCGATACGAAACATAGCAAATTTCAACGACCCGTTGTTTCGAAAAAAAAGCAAGGAAGTCGTGAAGTTTAACGAGCGGCTATGGGACTTGCTTGACGACATGCGTGATACACTGGTGCATGTAAACGGATACGGTTGCGCGGCGGTGCATGTCGGCGTATTGCGGCGGGCGTTTGTTGTGGTTGAAAAGAGCGGCGTAATAGAGGTTGTGAATCCCGTCATTGCGGATATGAGCGAAAAAACGCAACGCGTGCAAGAGGGTTCGATTGCGTCGGGTGCGCCGCGCGGTTTTGTCGAGCGTCCCGTTAAGGTGACGGTAACGGGTGTTGACCGATTCGGCTCTGCGATTACGGTTGTCGGTGAGAATTTTCTTGCGGCGACGTTTTGTCATGAAATCGACCATTTAGATGGAATTTTATTTACGGATAAGGTTGTGAATTAATGTATCCGATAAAATTTACTTCCATAATCAAGGAAATGATTTGGGGCAGCGAAAGCTGGGATATCACTTGCCGTCCGAATGAGATGGGCGTAATTGAAAACGGAGAATTCGCGGGGGAAACGTGTGAGTGGTTGTGTAAGAAAGACCGCGCGGCGGTGATTGGAAAAAATTTCGCAGGCATCGAACGCTTTCCGTTGCTTGTGAAAATAATTAATGTGCGGGATTCGTTATCGGTGCAGGTTCATCCGAGCGATGAGTATGCACTCGCGAATGGTGAGACGGATACGGGAAAAAGCGAGTTGTGGTATGTATTGAAACCGCCGGCGGACGGGCATTTGATAATCGGATTAAAACAGGGCATAACGCGCGAAAAACTATCCGATGCGTGTAAAAACGGCACGGTTGAAAATTGCCTAAACCGTCGAAAAGTTCGGCGGGGCGATATTATTGAAATTCCCGCAGGATTGGTTCACGCGCTTACGCCGGGAACCGTCGTGGCGGAAATTCAGCAGAACTCCGATATAACATACCGTCTGTACGATTTCGGAAGAATCGGCGTAGACGGAATGCCGCGTAAGTTGCATGTTAACGACGCGCTTAATGTAATCGACTGTGAAAATTCCGCAATAGAGCATTTTACGGTGGAAAAGCAAGAAATTTCTGCACAAATTTCCGTTGTTTCCGATGTAAACGCATTTTCAATTTACACATGCGTGGAAGGTTCTGCGATTTTCGAGACTCCGACTCATGTCGTTCCGCTTGAAACCGCGCGTTCGGTTTTTATTCCCGCAAAGCTTGGCGCGTACATAATTCGCCCGCAAGGCAATGAAGCGGCATTGTTAAAAACAACGCCGATAACTAATTTCTGCACGGATTAACACGGATTTCCATACGCGTACTGCATCGGCTGCCTGTGATTTACGCGAATTCCGCTATGAAGAATTAATCCACTTGCCGCGAGCGAAACGTATATGAAGCATTCCCATGCGAACGATTTGGTCGATGAGGATGGCAATCCACGCGCCGATTAGACCGAGACCGAGGGGGTAGACGAGGATGAAGCCGCCGAGCGGGCGCAGGATTCCGACGGTGATAATCATTGTAAGCGCGACAAATCGCGTATCACCCGCGCCGCTCAGGCTTCCGCGCATAACGAGTTGTGCGGTTTGGAACGGCATGATTACCGCGAGCATAAGGATTATTCCGGCGGCGGTTTCAATTATTTCGGGTGAATCGGTAAACAGCAACGGGAAGTGAAAACGAATCAGAATGCAAGTCATGCTTAACAGAAGCGCGCAGAAGAATGCGAGCCGCAATCCGATTCGTCCATACATAATTGAAAGGTCGGGGCGTTTTTTGCCGAGATTTTGCCCGACAAGGGACGAGGTTGCGATTCCGATTCCGTCGGCGAAGGTGAAGCTGAGTCCCATCAGTTGCATTACGATGACATGCACGGCAAATTCTTGTGTGCCGAGCTTTGCGACTACGAGCGCGTACAGGAAGAAGCCCATTCGCAGCCCGACTTGTTCAAGGAAGCCGCCTGATGCGAGACGCGCGATATTTTTGAACATTGCGTTATCAAAAATTGCTTCTTCTTTTTTGAAAAAGCGCAGCGGACTGTCTTTTTGCAAAACCGTAACCGCCGCAAGCACGAACGCAACGAACGCGGCGATTACCGTTGACCATGCCGCGCCGTCAACTTCGAGGCGCGGAAATCCGAAGCGTCCTTCTATCAGCAAAAAGTTCAGCGCGACGGATAAAATTTTTGCAATCATATTTACTTTCAATGTGATTTTTGTGTTTCCGCACGCGCGATGTGCCGCGCAAATTGTCATTGTCATTACCTGAAAAATAATTGCGATGCTTGAAATTCGAAAATACGAAGCCGCGGGAGTGACGGTGTCCGCCTGTGCGCCCGCAAGAAGCATCATCGGACGCGCAAGCGAAACCGACGCAATCGTTACGATTACGCCGAGCAAAATGTTCAGCAGAAGCGCGGTTCGAAGGCAGTTTCGGACGGCGCGCATATCGCCCGCGCCTTTGTTTCGCGCGGCAATTGCCGTAACCGCTATGTTAAGCGCGAAAAAAACCGCGAGGAAAATCATTCGCGGCTGTTGCGTTATTCCTACCGCCGAAACGGCAACGCCTCCCGAGTCAAGCCGCCCTACCATTACGGTATCAATCATTCCCATCAGCGAAATGCTGACCATTTCAACGATTGCGGGCAAGGCGATACGCAAAGAAGCCCCGTAAGCTTCTTTGCTTCGGGGAATTTCTCCGTGACGCATTTCTTCTTTTACCATGTGTTGCGTACTGAGAAGTTTGCGGATTATATCTCTCGTCGCCCTTCTAACGCGCGCGACAGCGTTACCTCGTCTACATATTCCAAATCTCCGCCGACAGGAACACCGTGCGCAATGCGCGTAACCTTAATTCCGAGTGGCTTTAGAATTTTAGCAATGTACAACGCGGTTGCTTCACCCTCAACGTTCGGATTGGTTGCGATAATTACTTCTTCCGCGGCAGAACCTTGCAGCCGTTTCAGTAAAGCGGAAATCGTTAAATCATTCGGACCGACGCCGTGCATCGGCGAAATCGCTCCGTGCAAAACATGATAAAAGCCGTGAAATTCGCCCGTGCGCTCGTATGCCGCCATGTCACGCGGGTCTTCGACAACCATGATTATTTTCGCTTCACGCTTTGCGTTCGCGCAAATCGCGCACGGGTCGGAATCCGTCAGCGCACAGCAAACACCGCAATATTTCACATTCCGCTTCGC
>JAIRVD010000019.1 GCA_031254075.1 Clostridiales bacterium | reverse complement strand
CTTATCTGCCATTCTTCCGAATTCGCTTGCGGGTACTGAAAGTATAGCATTCGCCATGTCAACGCACATATACGGAATTGACGGCTTTATCTGCGAATTCGTAAGCCCCGCCAAAGAACTGAGATACGAGCTTATCATTATGTTTCCGACTTCTTCGATAACGGATTTCTCCATGTCGCCGAAAGTAAATTTATCTTCGGGCGGAGGTGTTCCGATAACCAACTCGGCTAAATTATGTGCGGCATCGACATCCATTAACTGCATCATCATGCCTTGAATATTTCCCGTCAGCGACACTAAAATACCAACGATAACATTTTCCGGACCGCCTACAAAATCCGCAACATTTTGAAAGTCGAGCCACGAAACATTCGGGACGGGCATTGTTACCTTTTTATTTTTTGTCATTTTTGAGAGTGCCGTCGCAGCGTGGGCGGTTCCCATACTTCCTATTTCCTTTAAAATATCAAGATGCATATCGTTGAACAGGTCTTCCGTACCTTTCTTAACCATAAAACCATCTCCTTAAAATAGGAAGTTTATTTTATTGTCTCGGTCTTGCCTTTTTTAATTCCTCGCGTTGATTTTTATACATGAATTTAATAATTTGTTCTTGGTCCGACTCAGGCATCATCGAAAAACGAACACCATATTGATATGCAAATTTCGAACCATCCGGTAATTCGGTTCTTGTGCGCACATCGCCGAATGCAACAACCAATCCTTCGCCGAGCGGAATTGAAATGTTTAAAAGATATCCGGTATGCAAGCTTTTATCCGTAAAAATTTTCGCGCCTCCCGCGCTTAAGTCGGTTGCGACTCCTTCTTCGCGTTCTGCCTGTTGTCCGCTTGAATAAATCGCCGAAAACGTAACAGGAATCGCGCAGTTAAAACGAAACGCCGAACGCCTCTGAACCTTTTCGCCGTCGTCGTCTATGCTTAATCTCACCACATCAAATCCGTCTATTTCAGCATATGCCACCATCGTTGCTTTGAAATTGTAAATTGCGTTATCGGTTAAAAGGCGCAACATTAAATTTCCGCCGATTTTCAATTCAACAAGTCTGTTTCGTTCGACCGGCGCGTGAACAAGCACCTGCCGTTTTTCGGGAATAAGAACCTCGATTTTACACATGAAACCGCCTGCGGGACCATCGACCGGTCGTTGAATTTGCACACGCGCACCCGATTTCAAATATTCAATATACAACTTACAACCCCCTAGGCACTGAATCGCCCGATTAATTTTAAGATAAAATTCTGAACATTGTTTTTCTTTCCGGTATCCATGTCTAAAAGCCCTGCGCAAATCTGAGAGTATCTGTTCGCGCTTTCGGCGAACGGATATTGGATGGAAACGGGCTTTTGCTTGCGAACTGCCCGCACTAAATACGCATCAAACGGAATGCATCCGAGGAAAATCAATTTAACTCCGAGAAAACGCGCAGACACACCGTTTAATTTTTCGAAGACTTCCTGAGCTTCCGCATCGTTTACAGAACAGTTTACCACAAGTTTAAGAACTCCGATATCCGGCATGGATTTTTTTATTGATTTTATTAACGCATAAGCGTCGGCAATCGCCGTCGGGTCGGGCGTTGTCACCACGATTGTATCCGAAGCGGCTTGAATGAAATTTATCACCGCGTTCGAAAGCCCTGCTCTTGTGTCTATTATAATAAAATCCGCTAAATTATCCAATAGTAAAAATCCGTTTGTCAAACGAAGAATTTGATTGTCGGTTAATTCCGTCAACGCAGACATCCCCGAGCCGCCCGAAAGAAACATGCATCCCATCGGTCCGATTGTCAACGCGGATTCCATATCAATGTTCCCGTTAATTACATCGGCGACCGTATGCTTTGGCGCAACCCCTAATAGTATTTCGACATTTGCGAGCCCGAAATCAGCGTCAATTATTACCACACGCTTTCCGAGCTTCCGCATTTGAATCGCCAAGTTTATCGAGAAATTCGATTTCCCGACGCCGCCCTTCCCGCTTGCGACCGCGATTACTCGTGCGTTCATTGTCGGTTTCGGCGGTTCGGAGGGGCGATATTCGATTTCATTCATCAGTTCACGAAGCCGACTTGCTTGATCCATTATCATTGGGGCTGACCGCCTTCCATGTAAGGATGCGCGCCGCCTTCCGTAAGCCCAAGCAACGATTTCGCAATTTTATCCGGTTTAATTGATTCCAAGTCGTCGGGAACGTTTTGCCCGAAAGTTACATACGCGGCCTTTTTTCCCGAAATGCAGCATATATTCATCAGCGAACCGAGTGCTTCCGCTTCATCCAATTTTGTGAAAATAATATTGAAATCCGACAACAGGTCGAACACATTTACTATTTTACATAAATCACTGTAGCGCGTTGTTACGCTCAAAACTAAATATCTTTTGCTCTCAGGTACTGCGTCGAGCAGAACTTTCAATTCGCCGATGCTTTCTTTGCTTTTATGACTTCGTCCGGCGGTGTCAATCAAAATAATATCGTTACGAGTGCGAAGCACTTTGAGATGTTCCTCTATTTCATCCGCGTTGTAAATTACGCGAATGTCCAAACCGAGTATATCTGCGTATGTTTTTAATTGCTCGACAGCGGCGATTCGATATGTGTCCGCCGTAATCAAGCCCACGCGAAGCCCGTGCTTCAAAGTTAAAATCGAAGAAAGTTTTGCAATCGTCGTGGTTTTTCCGACGCCCGTCGGCCCCATGAACACGACAACCTGCGGCTCACCCTTGTTGGTGTCAATCAGCGTCGGTCCTTTTAACATATCAACAATGCTTCCGTAAACGGCCTTGACCAGCAAGTTCACATCAATCGGGTTAGATTCGTCCACATGCTCCAAATCACGCAAAATATGCGCTGCAACATCCGGTATAACTTCCTGTTCAATCATTGTATCGAAAAATAATTGCACCATGCTGTGCTTATATTTTTTACCGGCAACGGAAACCGACGCGGCTTCCGTCTGCGCGGGCGGGGTTTCGATTTGGCTTTTCGTCGTACGTTTTTCATTTTGTTCCATTTGATTTGCAGCCTTGCGTGCTTCCTGCAAAAGAAGCGTCATAGATTCTTCGATTGAAGCAGACGCGGATTTGCTTTCAACCAAATCCGCCGAAAGTGGTTTTCTTTCAACAAGCGGCGGAGGAGCCTTCGCGGCGGATGCTTCCGCCTTGCTTGTGATTAGATTCATAAACTCGGTATCTTCTTCACACGCGGCGGTAATAATAACCGTCGGCTTTCTGAAAAAACCCAAAAAACCTTTTCGCGGCTGTTGTTTTATGCTGATAATTGTTGCGCCTTCGCCCATTTCTTCTATTATAACAGGCATTAACGCGGCTTCGCTTTTACCTT
The DNA here is from genome assembly GCA_031254075.1 of Clostridiales bacterium. Taxonomy (GTDB): domain Bacteria; phylum Bacillota; class Clostridia; order Lachnospirales; family WQUN01; genus WQVC01. Next base: position 5,938 of record JAIRVD010000019.1, on the reverse strand, counting down.
CATAGCGTTTTACTTTCATGTCACACTCACCATACCCACAGATTGAACCTCTGCCGTCTGGTCAATTTCGCCGTAGCTGAGAACAACCAAATCGGGAGCAATTTCGTCTACTAGCTGTTTAAAGTACATGCGCACAAACGGCGAAGTTAAAATTATCGGCATCACACCGAGCGATGTTAATTTGCTTACTTCTTTTTTCAGGCTGTCGAAAACGCGCTGTGATAACGCGGGGTCGATATTTACGAAGCTGCCGATTTCTGTTTTTTGAATGTTTCCGGTAAGCGTTTGCTCGAGCGCGGGGTCAAGCGTAATAACCGTGTTAACGCCCTGACCGAAGAATTTCTTCGAAATAGCGCGGCGCAACGCGGCACGAACATATTCCGTAAGCATATCGGTATCGCGCGTAATCGGAGCGTAATCCGCCAGCGTTTCCAGAACGGTAACAAGGTCGCGGATTGAAACGCTTTCTTTTAACAATTTCGAAAGAACTTTCTGCACTTCGCCGACAGACATGTATTTCGGAATTAATTCGTCAACCAAAACGGTGTGCGTTTCTTTTACGTGATTAATTAATTTTTGTACATCTTGACGCGAAAGAAGTTCATGCAAATGCTGACGGACGACTTCCGTAAGATGCGTTGCGATAATCGCAGGCGGGTCGACAACGGTGTAGCCCAACGCTTCCGCGCGTTCGCGCTGCGATTCGGAAATCCACATCGCGGGAAGCCCCGCGAATGGTTCTACGGTTTCGATGCCGTCGATTTCTTCTTCAACGTAGCCGGAATTCATCGCCATGTAATGGTCGAACATTATTTCACCGCCCGCTACTTCTACGCCTTTTATAAAAATCGTGTATTGGTTCGGGCTCAACTTTATATTGTCTTGAAGCCGAATTTGCGGAATTATCGCGCCGAGTTCCAGCGCAATATTACGCCTAATCATAACAACACGTTCGAGCAGGTCGCCGCCTTGGTCTGCCGCGACAAGCGGAATAAGCCCGTAACCGAAGCACAGGCGAATCATATCGACATCCGTAAGCGGAAGCATATCGTCGGGACGGCGCATTTCTTCCGCCTCGACGTCGTCAGTTGTAATTTCCGATTCAATTGACGAAAGCGTTTCTTTCTTCGCCATTCGTCGACTCATAAACATAAGCGCGAGTCCCGCCGGAATAAAAAATATCGCGGGCATTTCCCACAGCCCGAGAATTACCAATGCGCCGCCCGCAACCAGTAAAACCAACGGCTGCATCAAAAGCTGCTTCGTAAGCGAACCCGTAATTTCTTCCTCTGCGGTTGCCTTTGTAACGATAAGACCCGTCGATAAAGCAATCAACAACGCCGGAATCTGCGAAACAAGCCCGTCACCGATTGTCAGTAACGAGAAAACCTGCGCCGCCTCGCCAATCGGCATAACTCCGCCTTCTGTCATGCCGGTTGCGCCCATTGCGGTTCCGCCAATTAAATTTATGAAAACGAGAATTATACTGAAAATCGCGTCTCCCTTTATAAATTTTACCGCACCGTCCATCGCGCCGTAGAAATTCGATTCGTCTTGAATTTTTTTGCGTCTTGCCTTTGCATCGTCTTCGTTTATCAAGCCGGTGTTAAGGTCGGCGTCGATTGCCATTTGTTTGCCCGGCATTGCGTCCAAAGTAAAACGAGCGGTTACTTCCGCAACACGCTCCGAACCTTTAATAATTACCAAAAAGCTTGCAAGCAAAATTACAAGGAACAATATGAGACCGAGAATTATATTATTCATAACAACAACTTCGCCAAAAACCCTGATAACGTCGCCCGCATAGCCGCGTCCGAGAATAGAACGCGTCGTTGAAACACTCAGCGTCATTCTGAACAGTGTAATTACTAATAAAATAGTAGGAAACATTGACATCTCCAACGATTCCCTGGCGTACAACGCATTGAGTAAAATAATAAGAGAGAGTCCGATTATGACCATTAAAAGAAAATCAATTAACAGCGTCGGAATCGGAATTATAAGTGCCAATACCATCGCAACAATGAATGCGCCGATTAATAATTCTTTTTTCTTCATACAGCACGCTCCCGCACGAAGTATAACCTAAGAAAATGTCTTTCGCAAATTTTACGTAAATAACTTCCGCACTTCTTCTTCCGAAAGAAGGTTTATAAAACTTCCTCCCTCGGTTATTACAGAGTCGATGAGGTCGCGTTTCTTTTCTTGCAGTGCCATAATTTTTTCTTCAATTGAATCTTTTGCCACGAGATTGAAAACCTGAACGGCTTTTTCCTGTCCGTAGCGGTGTGCGCGGTCGGCGGCTTGGTCCATTACGGACGGATTCCACCACGGGTCATAGTGGATTACGACATCTGCGCCGGTGAGGTTGAGACCGGTTCCGCCGGCTTTGAGTGAGATTAGGAACATGTCGCGTTCGCCGGAATTGAATCGTTCGGTCATTTCCATGCGTTCTTTTGCCTTGGTCGCGCCGTCGAGATAGAAATATTCTGCGGTTTCGTTGCGTTGGTTTGTGATTTCGGCAGAAGAAAGCGCATCTTTGAGAATCGAAAGCATTTGCGTAAACTGCGAAAACAAAAGCACACGATGCCCCGAATCCAATGCAAGCTGAATTGTTTCAAGCGCGAGGGTAAGTTTTCCGCTGCCGTATTTGTAGCCCTCAAGGAATAATGCGGGATGACAGCAAATTTGCCTGAGCCGCGTAAGCTGCGCGAGAATGCGCATTCTGTTATCGGCAAACGAATTGTTAGCGACGATATCGTCGAATGCGCCGATTGCTTCCAGCAAATTTGCTTGATATATTTTTTTCTGCTCGGGATTAAGGTCGGCGGGAAGTGTTGTTTCTGTTTTTTCGGGAAGCTCTTTTAAAACATTTTTCTTAATGCGCCGTAAAACAAACGGCGCGATTTGTTTGCGCAGTTTTGCCGCCGTATTGGAATTATTATGTTTTATAATCGGCGCTTCATACAGGCGCGAGAATTTATTTGCCGTGTACAAATATCCCGGCATTATAAAATCGAAAATCGACCACAGCTCGGTAAGTGTGTTTTCAATCGGCGTACCCGTCAGCGCGAAACGAACTCGCCCGTTTAATTGCTTAATGCTTTTCGCCGCCTGCGTACCCGGATTTTTAATATTCTGCGCTTCGTCCGCGACTACGTATGAAAATTCCATGTCGTCGTAGAAATCCAAATCGCGTTTTAACATATCATAAGTCGTGATGAAGATATTTATATTCGGCGTCTTTAATAATTCTCGGCGTTTTTCCGGCAAGCCCGAAACAATTTGCGTTTTTAGCTGCGGCGCGAATTTTATAATTTCATTTTCCCAGTTGTAAAGCAGCGACGTGGGCGCAACAACGATTGACGGTTTTTCGTTTTTGCGTTCGCTTGCGAGCAATGTAATTATTTGCAGAGTTTTTCCCAATCCCATATCGTCGGCGAGAATTCCGCCAAAACCGTAATGCGACAGCGTTTTAAGCCATTTAAAGCCCGTTTTTTGGTATTCTCTCAGAATATCGTTTTGCGCGCCGGGGATTTTAAATCCCAGCGATTCGTTATCGGTAAAATGTTTAAGCAGCTTTTTGAAATTCGCGTCGCGTTTTAATGTATGCGATTCCGCAAGCGAGTTCGCCAAGTCGTCAACATACAACGCTCGATACGCCGGAAGCGAAACCGATTTTCCCTTTACTTCTTTTTTCGAAATATCCAGCGCGTCTAAAAAATCCGCCGCGGCCGTAACGGCTTCGTCGTCGAGCGTAATAAATCTGCCGTCCTTCAGGCGGAAAAATTTTTTGCGCTCACGATAAGCATCGAGTGCTTCAAGCAATTCGGCGATGTCGTATCCCGAATCTTCCAGCGAAACCTTCATTATGTCGCCCGTCAGCCGCAAACCGAGCTTCGGCGAACTCGGACGAATTGTTTTTTTCTGCAAATCCTCACTAACGAAAACCTCGGCGCAATCGCGCAGAGTTTCAATTCCTGAAATTTCATCACCGCGCAAAAACGAATAAATTAAATCATTTCCCTTCATGCGGAAAATTTGCTTATCCTCAAAAAATCCGAGTGAGGCAAGCCGGCGGCGAAGTGCGTATTCCGAAACAGCATCGCGGATGATTTCGATTTTTTGCGAGCTTTCATCTTCATCTTCATCGTCAAGCGCGACGATTTTTAATTTTTTATAATGGAATTCCAAGCGTCCGGTAACGTCCCTGCCTTCGGCATCGAAATACATTTTTGCTTTAAGCGCGGCGACAGAACCTTCTGGCGAATCGCCCGTAACCGATTCGACAATTCCCATTTTAAGAAGCTGCGGCAAAACAATCGTCGAAAATTTCATTCTGTCATTTCCGGAAAATAAAATTTCTCTTGAAGGGGTTTCGTCGAGTGTTTTCAATAAAGTATGTAAAAGCTGTCCGTCAGACTTCGGCATTCGAAAAAGCCCGTCTTCCGCTAAAAGATAATACGAAGACGTTCCGTTGAAAAAACGATGCGCAATTTTTTCAGAATGAACAACCAAACCGTTCGCGATGTAACGAATATTCAAACCGAAAGACGGATATCCGTCTTTTAAGCTGATATTTTGCCCGAAATCGGAAATGCATTCCAATTCACGTTCAATATAAATTTCAAAAAAATCATCCGTGTTGCGCGGAGTTAAAAATAATTCTCTGCTTGCGAAAAGCGGATTATGCGTAAATTGAAATTGACGACTCAAACGCTTGCCGATTTCGGTATACATATCGTCTTCGCGAACAATAAAATCAATCAAATCGCGCGAAACATCGTCAAATAATTCGCGGCGATGCGAAATGGTCAAGCCCTGCCCATATGTAACGGTTTCGTTACTTTTGCAACTTTTGACAAAACCCGAGATGCTTTTTATAACGTACATTCGCCCATAGCCAACACTGAAAGTCAAATAAATGCCGTTTGCGTTGCAATGCAAAACCGGCACAAGTTTTAGCAAAGAACTCTGCGGTCTTATTTTTTCCTGAACGGGCAACGCTTCGTCTATGCCGTCATAAATTATTTTTTCTAAGCTCACGGTAAGTTTTTTTGCGTGCTGGCGCATTTTCTCCGCAGAAAAAGTACGCACATGATCTTCAGCGTGCGCGAAAAGCACCGCTACAACGTGTTTGCACGCGCCGCGCCAAATGCTGTGGCTTTCACAGGAACACGAATAGCCGGACAGTGCACCCACACCGTCCAGCTTTAAGGATACTTCATAATTTTTATAATTGCCCTCCACGCTTGCGCGTACATTTGTAAAACCAATGGTGTCTTCGGTTGCGTGGTACGAAAGCAATTTACCGTCACGGTAGTACCGTTCGCCACGCTCGTAAACATCGGTATTGGAACTGATGTTTAAAATTACACCCTTGGTGATGGCAGCGTTCTGCAATCGGGACCACCCCTATAAATTACAAAATATGCCTATCTATAAGGTCTACGATATCAACTATTTCCGGTTTGGAGATGCTTGCAACCGCACCGAGCTCATTGCCTATTGCGCGATTTCCGTCCGTTACAAGCGATGAGAATACTACAACGGGAAGTTTTCTGAGCTTGTCGTCTTCTTTAATCAGCTTAAGCAATCTGTGACCGTCCATCAGCGGCATTTCGATGTCTGTGATAACCGCGCAAACATGGTCTTCTATCGGCTGACCCGTTGCCTTGAAGCCTTCAAGTATTTCCCATGCCTCTTTTCCGTTTGATGTACAAATTACATTCATGTAACCGGCTTTTTCCAGTGAGGATAAAATTAAACGCTCCAAAAGCGGCGAATCTTCCGCCAAAAGAATCGGTTTCGTCGAACGATTTCTCATTCCCATTTTATCTATGTCGCTCGGCGAAAATGCCAAATTCGGGCTGATGTCGATAAGAATTTTTTCAAAGTCTACTATTGTAATGAGTTTGTCGTTATGTTTTGCGATTCC
>JAIRVD010000017.1 GCA_031254075.1 Clostridiales bacterium | reverse complement strand
TAATCATTGATATAAGCCAAATCATTGCAACCGAAACTAACAGCAACCTGTTTACAACAGTTGTGAATGTCAAAATATCCGTTACGTCCAAATAGAAAATTAACGCGCCCGAGCTTCTCGGCAAAACAGATACATAAAAAGTATGATTGTCCGCGCGCAGACGTCTTACATTCGTTAACACCAACGAAACTTGCCTTTCGGCAAGAAATTCGGAAATCATCGGCGCGTGTACCGAATACGGAATCTCCGTTATATCGTGGAACGGTTCGTATATTTCATAAGTTCCGCGCACCGCGAAAACGTCTACATTGGAATGCATAAACCGATGATTTCCGCCCAGCGCACGCATTATCATACTCGCTTCGTTTATGTCATAACCCTCATACACCGCCCGCGCTTCATTCAGTGCACTTTCCGCGCCGCTTTTGATGTATTCATTTATCGCAATGTTAAACGCCAACCCAACCATTGCGAACGATAAAAAAAGCAATACAGAAAAAACCATTACAATGTGCGGCTGAATGATTCCAATTGCTTTTTTGATTATTCTCATTGATTTTGCTCGTATTTCAAACGTTCGAATTCAATTCTGCGAAAAATCGCTTTAACACGCGCGACAATACTCATCGGGCTCGCCGGCTTTGTGAAAAAATCATCGCTTCCCAAATCCATCGCTGTTTGATAATCCAAATCGCTGTCGCGTGCCGTAAGCATTATTATCGGAACATAACTGAATTTTCGCAGCTCCATACATATCGTAAACCCGCTCGAACCGGGCATCATAACATCCAATATAACCAAATCGGCAGGTCGATTCTCAAACGCCGTAAGCAACAAATCTCCCGTTTCAAAAATTATTACCGTAAAACCCGCGTTCTCCAAAAATGTTTTCAATGCTTCTCGAATACTGTAATCATCATCCGCGATGTATATCAGTTTCCCCTCGAACGACTTTTCATTTATCGCGCTCATCGTTTCAAGTCCCTTTTCTCAAATTTTATTTCTGTGGGCAACCTCCGAAAACCGGCGCTTCGTCCGAATTTCGGGGGTTGCCTGTAGGTATTGTAACATATATTTGTGAAAATTAATTAAAATTTTTGTCATTTATCACGAAAAAAAAAATGTTTTCAAAACAACGCAACCCCCGAAAACCCGCTGAGACAAATCGGACGAAGCGATGGTTTTCGGAGGTTGTCCTCATTTTTACCGTTAAAATATTATTTTCCTTATTATTTGGAAATACTAACAGGAAATGTGTCTTGGCGGTGAGAAATTTTGGCAGAAAAGTTTGTAATTGAACCAAGCGGCGCGTTGCGCGGAACGGTAGAAATCGGCGGCGCAAAAAACGCGGTCTTGCCTGTAATTGCGGCGGCGATTTTATCGGAGCATCCATGCACTCTGCAAAACGTTCCGAATTTAAGCGACGTTGAAGCGATGTGCATTTTGACGGAATCGCTTGGCGTGAAAACCGTCGCGGATAAAAACAGCGGCGTTCTTTCGATTGACGCAAGCAAAATTAATTCGCTTGACGCGTCGTATGAATTGGTTGGAAAACTTCGCGCGTCGTTTTTAATCATGGGACCGTTGCTTGCGCGATTCGGGCGGGCGAAGGTTCCGCTGCCGGGCGGTTGCGCAATCGGCTCGCGCCCCGTCGATTTACATTTGAAGGGATTCGCGGCACTCGGCGCGGAAATCGACCACTCGCACGGCTTTGTAACCGCATCGGCGAAAAAATTGAAAGGCGCGAAAATCTATCTCGACTTCCCGAGCGTCGGCGCAACGGAAAATATAATGATGGCGGCGGTTTTTGCTTCCGGTCAAACGATTCTGGAAAACTGCGCGAGCGAACCCGAAATCGTTGACCTCGCGAATTTCCTCAATTCAATCGGCGGAAAAATTCGCGGAGCGGGAACGGACACAATAAAAATCGACGGCGTTGTGCAGCTTGAACCACGCACCGTAAAGCACAGCATCATCCCCGACCGCATTGAAGCCGGAACATTTATGATTGCCGCGGCACTCACGCGCGGCGACGTTACGCTTTCAAATGTATTGGCAGACCACGTAAAACCCGTTACCGCGAAACTGAAAGAAGTAAATGTAAACGTAGAAGAAGGCGACTTCGGCGTGCGTGTTTTCTGCACTCCTTCCGCTGAAATCATTGCCGCCGACCTAAAGACGCTCCCCTACCCCGGTTTTCCTACCGACATGCAAGCCCAGTTCATGTCGCTTATGTCAACCGCCGTCGGCACTTCCGTTATCACCGAAACCGTTTTCGAAAATCGCTTTATGCAAGTCGGCGAACTAAAACGCATGGGCGCGGACATAAAAATCGAAAGCCGCAGCGCAATCGTTGAGGGCGTTCCCCGCCTGACAGGAACCCAAGTCGCCGCAAGCGACCTTCGTGCGGGTGCCGCGCTTGTTCTTGCCGCATTGCGTGCGGACGGTGCAACCGAAATCTCCGGCATTCACCACATCGACAGAGGCTACGACTGTTTTGATTCGCGCTTAAATCAACTCGGCGCAAAAATAAAAAGAACAGAAAATGTTTAACAATAATTTTTCGCGGCAATAATCAAAACATCAAAAATTAATTAGGAGGTGAGCGAATGAAAAATGTTTCCGAGCCGGAAGACAGCGTATTTCGGAAAAAAGGATTTTTCATCGCACTGTATTCATGTTTAGGAGTAGTAGCAGTATTGGCAGTGGTCGTAACACTTGCAAGCAACGGAATACGTCCTGCCGAGGTGCCTGAAGAGCCGTCGCTGGTCGTAGGCGCAGACCAAGTTGAAAGCTACATGGCGCAAGCGTCGGACGAAGAGGCGTGGTTCAGACCACGGACAACACCGGAACCTGTTGCAACGCCGCAGCCCACACCGCCGCCGCGCCCGACGCCGCAGCCCACACCCGAGCCCGAACCCGAACCGACTCCCGCACCCGCGGCTCCGCCGCCCGCTCCCGTAGTTCAGACATTTGAACCGTTCACAGAAGAAAAACGTCTCGTTTGGCCCGTTTACGGCGAAATATTGATGCCGTTCAGCACAACTGCACTAATCTTAGACCAAACAATGGACCGCTTCAGCACAAATGATAACATCCGAATCTCCGGACGCGAAGGCGACCCCGTTCGCGCAGGCGCAGACGGACGCGTTATTTCAATAGGAACCGACTTCTGGCGCGGAAACTATGTAACTATCGACCACGGAAACGGCTACAACACAACCTACGGTCAACTTATGGAGAACATTCTCGTTAATGAAGGCGATGTCGTCCGCACGGGACAAGTCATAGGCGGAATCGGGCAACCCTCAATCTCCGCAAGCCTAACCGGAACCCACGTACACCTTCACGTCACACACGATGATTTACCGATAGACCCATTCGCTTTGTTACAGGAACGATTTGATGAGCATGAGTAAAAGTTTGACACAAAATTAAAATCAAAAAATCAAAAAATGTGCGCATCGGCGCACATTTTTTTGATTTTTGCAAGGGTTTGAGTACAGAGCCCTCAAGGTCTTATCTTAACAACTCACTTCAATCTAAACACCCGCATCATGTTCTGCAGCGAATCTGTATCTGATGATAATTCCATCGTGGCGGTCATATTTTCTTGTGAGATTACGGAGTTGTTTGCGGCGATTTCGGCTATTTGGCTTACGCCTACGGAGATTTCGGAGATTGAGGCAGATTGTTCTTCGGAGGCGGATGAAATATTGGAAATCAAGTTAGAGACTTCGGAGATGTTTTCGAAAATCTTCATAAGGGATTGGGAGGTAGAGGCGGCGATTTGGGTGCCGCTGTTTATTTTTTCGATTGCGTCGCCGATGTATTTTGCGGTTTCGGCGGAGGCGTTTATGCTGCGATTGGCGAGGTTACGGACTTCTTCGGCTACTACGGCAAAGCCCTTTCCGTGTTCGCCTGCGCGGGCGGCTTCGACGGAGGCGTTGAGTGCGAGCAGATTTGTTTGGAATGCGATGTCGTCGATTACTTTCATGATTTTTTCGATGTTATAGGATGCGGTTTTGATGTCATCCATTGAGACGCGCATTTGTTCCATTTTTTCGTTGCCCTCGGCGGCGTTTTTGATTGAGACATGAGAAAGTTCGTCGGCGTTTTTGGCGTTTGCGGCATTGGTTTTTGTTTGTGCTGACATTGCGGCGATGGAGTCGGTAAGCTGCGTAACGGTCGAGGATTGCGTAATTGCGCCTTCGGAAAGAACGGAGGACGAGCCGGAGACTTGTTTTGTGCGCGAGTCAACCTGCTGTGAAGTGTCGATTATGTTTTTAATTATTCCGGAAAGAATTGAAATGATTTTATTGATTGACTGTTTTATTTCAACGAAGTCGCCGAGATAATCGCGATTAATTTCGCGTGTTAAATCGTAAGCGGCAACGCTTCCGAGAACGTCGGAGATTTCGTTGATATAACCGGAAAGGTCGTTGATTGTGGAGTTCATGGAATGTTTGATTAAATTGAAATCACCTTGATAATCGCCGTGCATTTTAACGGAAAGGTTTCCTTTTGCCATTTCGTTAAGAACGGCTGAGGTTTCCTGAATCGGCGAGTTAAC
>JAIRVD010000380.1 GCA_031254075.1 Clostridiales bacterium | reverse complement strand
CTCGTTGCAATAATCGCGCACGTCGTCAACCGTTGGCGGCACGAATACATTACGCGATGGTTTCGGTGCGGGCGGTGTGCCGACAGGCACAATGTTTTTATCTTGACTACTAGCTATAGGATAAGAGCTACAAGATAAAAGATAAGAGCTACAGTTTTAGCGCCGTGTTGATTAGGATGTTCCCAAAACTCGCGGCACTGACAGTAAAGTCATTGCAGTTGTTTTAGCGCCGTGTTGATTAGGATGTTCCCAAAACTCCTTGCGGCGTCATATGCGTCAAGCAGGTGTTTTAACGCCGTGTTGATTATTTTTTCACCATTTTACTTTCGGTGGCATCGTATCTGTATTTTTGCTCTGTTTTCAAATCACGAGTTTATTATATTACAAGCAAAAAGCCAGTAGTCTGCTTCACACAGACCACTGGCTTTTGCTTTTATTGCGGCGCAGTCGCTTTTTTGGAATCATCAAGGTCTTTAATTAATCGTCAACACCGCATCGTCGCCGACTACCATATATTCGCGTGCGCCGAGGCTTTGGACAAGGGTGCCTTCTGCGCGGAAGGTGCCGGGATTGATTACGCGGGCGTAGTAGAAGTAGGAGTGGTTTCGGTTGAAGCGTGAGTTGTAGTCGTAGAAGGTGATTCGGGCGCCTTCGGTGCGGGCGTAAGCCCATGAGCCCGAGATGTTGGCTCGCGAACCGAAGCGCGCGGAGTTTGCGACGTAAACGAGACCGGCGGGCAGGAAGTCGGTTATTACATAGGTTCCGTTGATGTCGGTTGCGGAGTAGTCAACGGTGATTTGCACGCGAACGATTTCGTCTTGGCGGAAGGTTGTCGAGGGGGTTGATGAGCCTTCGCGGAAGTATTCGCGGCGGATTCTGATATCGTTTTCTGTGGGTTCGATATCTTCGAGAGGTTCGCGAACGATTGAAACCGCGCCGACTTCGCCCGTAACGGATGTGAGGTTGAATTGATGCATGTTCTGCGCGGGAATTCGCAGCGTGTAACTTCCGCCGCGTCCGAGTTGGCGCGTGAAGGTTTCGCCGAACAGCGTGTAGGTGATTGCGGCGGCGGAATCGTTGTAGTTTTCGATTTCATATGAAATGAAAAGCAAGCGTTCGATGTGTTGCATCATCATGTCGTTGAAGTTGAGGGCGTTGAAATTTGCGTCATAACGAACCGCGTCGAAGCGATGTTGAACTGAATGTCTGTGAAGCCCGAGTGCTTCGGGCATTCCGAGTTGCGCGGCGAGAAGCGCGGCAACGGAGGTCGCGTCAAGGATTTCGCGATTGTTTGCGCCGGCGTTTACTCTATAGTTTTCGCCGACGGCTTGAATACTCGGGGCGATTCGTTGCGTGTAAATATTGCGGGCGGATTGCGTATCGCCGAGCGCGGCGAAGCCGAGTGCTACATACGCGGAATTTCTTACCGAAAGATTTTCAAGCTGCGCATAGTTTTGCAAATCAAGCAGCACGGGTTCACGCAACATTGCGAGTCCGTAAAGCGCGAGCATTTTATTGTCGGTCGAAGAAGTCCCGTAGATATTGCGCAAATATCCGCGCAGTGAATTAGTATTTACATCCTCCAATATAAACGGCATAAGCATCACGGTGACATGCAGTTCCGCCTCGGAGTAAGGGAGAATTGCGATTCCGCCGCTTGACGTTTGGTAATTTATCACATCAAAATTGCCCGCATCGCCGTACAATCGAATATCGGGGAAATTCCTTTGAATTAACGCGTTTGCTTCGCGGCGTGCAATCAGCCCTTCGATTCTCGCGCCGCTCCACCAAACATGGCGAAGGCTGTATAAATCGCGCAGGAATTGCCCGCGCCCGCGGTCGGTGAATGTGATATTCGTAAGCCCCGTGCGGTTTACGTCAAACACGGTTGACGTCGTAACTCCGTCGTAGAAAACCGCGTTGTCAACCAAGCGATGCGAATATAAAACTTGGTATTCGTGTTTAATGGCGTCGCTGAATGAAGTTCCCGCAATATTCACCTGAACAATTATCGCGCCGAAGCCTTCCTCCGACATCTCCCACAGCGGAATATTCACGCGCTCGAAAGCCGCGCCCGTTGCGGTGCGAACATCGTCGGGAGCATTTTCGCGATAAACACGGAATGTGGCTTGTTCTCCGCCGGCAAGAGATGTGCCGTATGCGTTTATACCAATCGTCGGAATATCGCCCGTTAAAAATGTGCTGTTAAGTGTGTAATGCAAAAACATAGGCAGTGTAACGCGAATATTTTGTACCGAGTTGCCGGCGTATAAATCATTGCTGATTGCCGATGAAGTTACACGCCACGAAGTAATATTGTCGGGCAACGGGAATGAAATCGTCGCAACGCCTTGCGCGTTAGTGCGCACATTTGCGAACATTGCCGTGTCTTCGAACCGCTCGCGAATGCGTGTTGCTTCGCCGCCGTCGGCTCCTCGTTCCGCCGCAGGCGTTGCTGAAGGCGCGGTGGGCATCGCGTTCATTGCGCCGCCGCCCGCCATATCCGCTTCAGCCGTTTCATCGACGGCATAGTCATCAATTCCACTGCTTGAAAAGGTTCTGTGCGTCGCCAAACTAAGCGCGAGACTGTCGCCGATATTTCGATAAAGCATTTCAAGCGTGTCAACGCTGTAATCCATCAGCGCGAAAAGAGCCTCGTCAACCAAAGAAATATTTACGTTCGCGGGTTTCGGATTTCCGTTTGCGTCGGTTGTTGTAATCGTAAATGTCGGCGTTTCGCCCGGGCGGTATGCTTCTTGATTCGGTGTGACCGTAATTATTAATTCACGGTTTGTCGGGTTAAAACGCAGCCGTTGCGCCATTTGTCCGCCCGTGTTGTAGGTATGACCATTGAAATGATACGCAAAAACCTGCGCGTTCGGGATGTGCTGTTCACCGAAGGTCAGGTTAAGCGGGTTTGTTCCTATATGATAGGAAAGGATTCCGCCCTGCACGACAACGAAAAGGAAATTACCCTGCGTAACGGCTTCTTCGCCGCGCATAATCGTAAGCCCGACGGTGTCGCCGATGTCGTAGCCTTCGGGGTTTGCGCCGTCGAGGAACAGGCGGTTATCGTTTGCGCTTCTGTAAAAGTTTGAATAGTCGCGTCCGATGAAGACATTGTGAAGAATGGTTCGTCCGTTGCCGTCAGTCGTTCTGAGGCGTGCTTCGTAGCTTCGTCTTTCGGTGTTCGGCACGGTGAAGTTGCGCGTTGCGTGTCCGTCGGCGTTTGTCGTAAGTTCAAAACGCTCAAGCGAATTAGTGCGATGCACATAACGATAACGCGTCGCGCTTTGACGCGTTACATGGTCGTAATACGTTCCGTCTGCAACGCGTTCCCACCAATGTTCGACGATTTCAACGGAAATTCTTTGATTCGCGCGCGCGTCGGCAAGATAATCGTTCCAGCGAACGGCGGTTCCGTCGTTCAAGCGGTCGAGCGTAATATTATGAACGTCAACGTTAAGCGTTGCGTCGCGTCCGTCGCGAAATGCCCTCGGACGCACGTTAATATCATTTATGAATACCCGAACAGAAGAATGTTCATAGGTTTGACCGATTTCGGGCAGAGTTGCTTCCGCCGCAAATTGCAAGGTGCGTTCGCCCTGCGCGCGGTCGTTTGAAGCGGTCGGACGCGCCGATACTTGAATAACACCGTCAATATTTGTTTTTCCTCTGTCGCGCCCGGGCGATGTTAAATCACTGCCCCATACATTATGCGAAACATCCAAATCGGGAACGGGCGTTCCTTCGAAAAATTCAGTGCTTGCGGTAAATGTTATTTCGTCGCCCGCGAAAATTGCCACGCGCGAAGCTTCAACGGTAAGCTGATACGGCGGTTTTACATAATCCATTACGGTGAAATAAATTGTGTTTAACAAAATATCGCCGTGATAAATCGCAATTTCATACGAACCGGGGTCAACATGGGGCAATGAAATTTCATCGGAATACGCGCCGTCCGTAACGGAAATATTTTGGCGGTGCAATATGTCATTACCCGATTGACTGCGCCAATACCATGTGCGTTCCGTTAAAACCGCCGTAACGAAATTGATTTCTTCTTCCGTTTGACGGCTTTGAATAAAGCCCCAAAGATTAATCGTGTCGTTGCGCTGGAACAGCGTGCGGTCTAATTGCAACGCCGTCCAGAAGCGGCTGTTAGCATTTTGCGAACCCCACCACGACCAACCTCCGCTGTGCGGCAAAACAGAAATTTCATAATCGCCGTAATCGCCGTAGTCGTAATAATCCCAATAATACTGATTAAACGTTTGCGCGCCCGAACGGTGCGCGAAAACAACACTTTCCGCGCCGCCGGCGGAAACGATTAATTGCTCGACGATTTTCACCATGCGGTCGATAACGGCGATGCCGTGTTCGGAAATTTCATATGATTCGTCGCCGACGGGGTCGTAAATATTTCCGCGCAGCGATGAACCCGTGT